>NZ_JCACHA010000574.1:0-19757 GCF_059503625.1 Skermanella sp. | reverse complement strand
CGAGCACGCCGAGCGCTTCGGCCTTGCCCAGTTGCACCAGCTGCGTGGCCGGATCGGGCGCGGCACGGCGGCATCCACCTGCATCCTGCTCTACGACAGCCCCCTGAGCGAGACCTCCAAGGCGCGGTTGGCGATCATGAAGGGGACCGAGGACGGCTTCCTGATCGCCGAGGAAGACCTCCGCCTGCGGGGAGCCGGCGAAGTGCTCGGCACTCGGCAGAGCGGCATGCCGGAGTTCCGCCTTGCCGACCTCGCCGTCCATGGCGAGTTGCTGGCGGCGGCCCGCGACGACGCCAGACTGATCATGGACCGCGATCCGGAGCTGCAATCGGAACGCGGCAAGGCGCTCCGCGTCCTGCTTTACCTGTTCGAACGCGATCAGGCGGTGAAGTACCTGCGCTCCGGCTGAGGACGGCGCCGGCATCGTCCCGCCGGATCGAACGGTCCTTCAGTCCGCCCCGTACAGGTGCTTGGTCCCCAACTCGTCGCTGCGCTGGCGCTCGAGTTCCTGGTTGTAGCGGCGTAGTGCGTAGGCTTCCGTCAGGTAGCCGACGACCTTCCGGCTCGTCGGATTGTCCAGGACGGGCAGACTCTCCTCCTCCGCTTCGCTGAACTGACGGAGCGCCGTCCTGACATTGGTGCGCGGCAGCAGAAAGTAGCGGCCGTTGCGGCTGAGGTCGCGGACCCGCGTTTCCTCCGCCTGCTCGTCCAGCTCCGGATTGTGGACCGCCGCCATGTCGAGCAGCCCCCTGTACTGGCCGCCCTCGTCGGTGACGAAAACGAGCTTGACGCTGCCCAGGGGAAAGATCTTGCGCAGACCGCTGACCGTCATCGATTCAGGCACCGTCTTCTGATCCCGCCGCATCACGCGCACCACCGTCAGATCGTCGATCCATCCCACGTCATGGGCGCCATGGATCGGCACGCCGCGCAGGTGGAAGCGCCACGTCGCGAAGGAGTAGCCGAACGCCTTCCGCACCACCACGCTGGACACCACGACGCCTGTCAGGACGCCGACGGTCGCCGGGAAGTCGGCGGTGCTTTCCAGCACCAGCATGACCATGGTCACCGGTGCGCCGATGATCGCGGCCGCCACCGACCCCATGCCGACCAGCATGAACGCCGTATCCGCGACCTCCAGCGCCGGGTAGACCGTGCTGACGATATCCGCCAGCAGGGCGCCGAACAGGCTGCCGAGGAACAGCGACGAACTGAACAGACCGCCCCGGAACCCCGCTCCCAGCGACACCGCCGAGGCCAGGATCTTTGCCGCCAGCATGGCGATCAGCAGCGGCATCGCCAGCCTCATGTCGAGGATCATCTGAAGCGCTCCATGGCCGCTGCCCAGCACCTGCGGCACCCACAGCGCGATCAGCCCGACGCACAGCCCTCCCAGGGCAGGCCGCAGCCAGATCGGCGGAGCGATCTTCCGGAAAATCCGCTCCGCGACCGTTACGGCCTGCATTCGTCAGGATGCCGAGCCAGCCGGACGCGAAGCCCACCAAGGCGAAGGCGGCGTAGTCCAGCGCGCTGACGCCGACCGTCGAGGCATCGACCGAGAAAATGGGCGCCACCCCGATCGTAGCCCGCGCCACGACGGTTGCGGTCAGGGCCGCCACCGCGACCGGAGCCAGGGCCGCCAGCGTATAGCTGCCGATCACCAGTTCAAAGGCGTAGAAAGCCCCTGCCAGCGGCGCGTTGAAGGCGGCGGCGATGGCGGCAGCCGCCCCGCAGCCGGTCAGGATGCGCAAGTCGCCCCGGCGCAGCCGGATCAGCTGCCCCAAGGCGGACGATAGGCCGGAACCGGTCTGGGTATAGGCCGCCTCCATCCCGACGGAAGCGCCGCAGGCATTGGAAATCACGGTCGAAACCGTCAGCCGGAAACTGTCGATCAGGGACATCCTGCCCCCGAACAGCGCGTTGGCCTCGATCGGATCGACGATATCGCCCGGACGCCAGCGCCGGACGAAGTACATCAGCGTGCCCACCAGCAGTCCGCCGAGCGCCGGCGCCATCACCATGGTCGCTGCGGCGATTCCCACTCCCTCGCTGAGATAGCGGTCCTCGCCAAGCCCGAAAACGACGTGGTGGAGATATCCCACGAAATCGTGCAGCAGCACGACGCCCAAGCCCACCACCGCCCCGATCCCGGCGCTGATGAGGATCAGCACCGTCTCGCTGTTCCGCAGCCGCCGCGTCGGGATGACGTTTTTCAGCCGCGTCAGCTGCCGCCGCAGAGTCGAGGTCGAGCGATGCGGCTCGCTACGGGGAAGTTTGTCGGCAAGCTGGGACATTCGGGCAGGCGGACTCGCGGCGGCGGGATTTCACGGTGGTAACGACTGAATTCCCCCTTCGGCCCCAGCAGCCGGGACAAAACAGCCGGTAAGCCGCCCTACTCGACCGTCGCCGCAGCCCGTGCCGGCACTTCGGTTACCGCCTGTCCTTCCACCTTGCGTCGTTCCGGCGGAGTCACGATCCCGCTGGAAACCACCATCTTGATGCCTTCCTCGACCGTCATCGACAGTACATGCAGCTCGGAACGCGGGACGAACAGCAGAAAGCCGGATGTCGGGTTCGGCGTGGTCGGCACGAACACGTTGACGACGTCGTCGGCGCTCAGGTCCCGCACCTCGCCATGGGTCTGGCCGGAGATGAAGCCCAGCGTCCAGATCCCGCGCCGGGGATATTCCAGCAGCACGACCTCGCGGAAGGCGGCGGACTGGTTGGCCAGCACCGTCTCCATGATCTGTTTGGTCGCGGCGTAGACGCTCCGGATGATCGGCATGCGGGCCAGCACGCCCTCGCCCATGCGGATCACCAGACGCCCGATCACCCCTGCCGTAAAGGCGCCGATCAGGGTCAGCGTCAGGATGACGATCAGCACGCCAAGTCCGGGCACGCTGAACGGCATGTAGTTTTCCGGGTTGTACTGCGCCGGCAGCAGCCTGGAGACGGAATTGTCGATCAGATCGATGACCGCCCAGGCCAGATAAAGCGTGATGGCGACTGGCGCCGTTACCAGGATGCCGGCCAGGAAATAGGCGCGGATGCGGGCCAGAAGGCCTATCCGCAACGGTTTGCCGGTCTTGCCCGCTTCGAGGGCCGCTGGATCGGTGGTCTTGACGGGATCGCTGGGGAGCAAGGGCTGAACCTGACTTTCCAAATCTTGGACTGACAAAGGAACGGATGATGGGCCGCCGCAAGCTGCGGCACAATGGCTTGTTTCCCGTCCTGCTATAAATCGGTCGAGTATGGCCTCATGCAACAACTCCGTACGGTGCTGGGCGGCTTATCGGAAGGGAATTCTGGAGGGTCGCGGCGGCGGTCCGCGTGAGGTATCCTCCGACCCAATCGATGTTCATCAGGAGAATTCAACCGTGTCGGAAGCGCAGATCGCCTCGCTCGATCAGATCGATCTGTTTGCGTCCCTGACGCCGGAAGAGCGGGCGGCCATCGTCCGGCAGTGCCGGTGGCGCCGGTACAAGGAAGATGAGCAGATCATCGATCACCTGAGCGATACAAGGGACGCCTGTCTCGTGGTGGAAGGGCGCGTGCGCGTCGTCATGTTCTCCATGTCGGGCCGGGAGATCAGCTTCGACGACGTTTCCGCCGGCGGCTACATGGGCGAGTTGTCGGCCCTGGACGGTGGCCGCCGATCGGCGACCGTGATCGCCCTGACCGATACGCTGATCGCCTTCGTACCGCCGCGCCTGTTCCAGGAGATCGTGACGACCCATCCGCGCGTGGCGCTGATCGTCATGCAGCGAATGGCCGCAGTCATCCGTAATGCAACTGGAAGGATCATGGATCTGAGCACGCTCGGCGCCAACAACCGGGTCCACGCCGAGATCGTCCGCCTCGCCAAACCGGGCCTGCGCCCAGACAACACGGCGGAAATCACCCCTATCCCCGTCCATGGCGATATCGCCAGCCGGGTCAGCACGACACGCGAAACGGTTGCACGGGTTCTTAGCGATCTTGCCCGCAGCGGCCTTGTCGAGCGTCGTGGCCACACTCTGGTCGTAAAGGATTATACGCGTCTGGTCGATATGGTGGAAGAGGTCCGGGGCGAGTAAGCATCTCCTCGATACGGCTCTTCATCCGAATTCCGACCCGAGCGCGCGAGCATGCACCCCACCAGCCAAGACCTGCACGATGTCCTGATCATCCTTGCCGCCGCCGTCCTGGTAGTTCCGATCTTCCAGCGGCTGCGCTCAAGTCCCGTGCTCGGATACCTCGTCGCCGGAACGCTGATCGGACCTTCGGCCCTGGGGATCGTTTCCGACATCTCCGGCGTGACGATCCTCGCCAATTTCGGCGTGGTCTTCCTGCTGTTCACCATCGGGCTCGAACTCTCGATCGAGCGCTTGAAGGCGATCCGCAGCCACGTCTTCGGCTTGGGGACCTTGCAGGTCGTCCTGACGGCCGGCCTGTTCTGGCTGGTGGCGCGCTGGCTGGGCCAGCCCCGGGAAGCCGCCGTCATCCTGGCCGGCGGACTTGCCTTGTCTTCGACCGCCATCGTCCTCCAGATCCTGGTCGAACGGGGCGAGTTGCCGACCCGTCACGGCCGCGTCTCTTTCGCGATCCTGCTGCTCCAGGATCTGGCGGTGGTGCCGCTGCTGACGCTGGTGCCGCTGCTGGCGTCCCATGACACGCGCCTCGCCGGAGCACTGGGGCTGGCGGCGCTCAAGGCGGTCGGAGCGCTGGTCCTGATCCTGATCGTCGGACGGCTGCTCCTCCGCCCGGCACTCCGGATCGTCGCCTCGGCGAAGTCGCCGGAACTGTTCACCGGCGTCACCCTGCTGGTGGTCCTTGGCGTCAGCTATCTCACCGAGATGGCCGGACTGTCGATGGCCCTGGGGGCTTTCCTGGCCGGTCTCCTGATCGCCGAGACCGAGTACCGCCATCAGGTCGAAGGCGACATCGAACCGTTCCGCGGCATCCTTCTGGCCCTGTTCTTCATGACCATCGGGATGTCGATCGACCTCTCCCTCGTCGTGGAGCATGCGGCCGTCGTCGTGATGCTGGTGACGGCGCTGGTGGCTGGCAAGGCACTCGTCATGACCGGCCTGTGCCGCGCCTTCGGCTTCCCGATGGCGGTATCGACCCATGTCGGCCTCAGCCTGGGACAGGGCGGCGAGTTCGCCTTCGTGCTGTTCAGTCTCGCCATGACGCTGGGCATCCTGTCGATGGAAACCGGACAGATGATGCTTGCCGTGGTCGCCCTGAGCATGGCGCTGACCCCGTTCCTGATGACGGCCGGACGGCGTCTGGCAGTCGCGCTGACTCCCAGGAACGAACTGGCGGAACTGCGCAGGACCGAACAGGACGCCCGCGATTTCAAGGGCCACGTCATCATCGCCGGCTTTGGCAGGGTCGGCCAGACCGTCGCCCGCCTGCTGGAAGCGCAGCGACTCCCCTACATGGCGTTCGACCTGGAGCCTTCCCGGATCGCCGAAGGTCGCGCCCGTGGTCTTCCCATCTATTACGGCGACGCCAGCCGGGTGGAAGTCCTCAAGGCAGCAGGCATAGGCCGTGCCCGCGCGGCCGTAGTGACGCTCGACCAGCCGCTGGCCGCCGAACGCGCCGTCGCGGCGATCCGCAGGCTGTGTCCTCTGCTCGACATACATGCCCGTGCCCGCGATCACGAGCACCAGATCCATCTCCAGGAGGCCGGCGCCACCCATGTCGTTCCCGAGATGATGGAGGGCAGTCTGCACCTCGCCGGGACGCTGCTGAGATCGCTTGGCCGCTCACAGGAGGAAGTCGCCGGAGTCATGGAAGAATTCCGTGAAGCCGCATATGCGCGGCTTACCGGGCTGATCCCGCCCCGGCCGGATCCGAAAGCCGGAGCGTCTGGTCCGAGCGGAAATGAAGGGCGAAATGGACCGGCTACTTCACACACGGAAAGTGATGGCAAGAAACGGATAGTGGAGTAAACAGGTTACTCAAAAGAGGTAGTTCTTCTGCAAAGAACTTGTTAACGCGTTCATTTACCAGTCTTTAACAGCTAAAACGCTAAATGGCTCTACGTTCAACATGAGCCGAAGGGCCAGCCGCCATGCGTTCTCCCGTGATTGCCTCCGAACTCCGCTCTGCCTGCCGCGTGCATGCCCGCCTGCTCGACAGCTTCATCGAACTGACCCGTGCCGAGCTTGACCGCCAGACCTGCGTTTTCGCGCAGGAAAGCCTGCGCGAAACGCTGGAGCTGATGCGGGCGGACAGGAAGGCTTACGGCGCTCTCGGCGGTCTGATTGCCGTCAGCGACGCGGCCTGAGCACCGCCGCACGCTCGGGCATCTTCGACAGGCTGCCCTTTCGCCGGGCGCTTATTCCTTGGCTTTGGCCTTCCTCGTCCGCGTTGTCGTAGCCGTCTCGGTACCTGATGGCCGCCGCGCCCGCGTCTTCTTCGGCAAGGGCTGCTCTTCGGACTGATTGGTCGGCCCGCCGGTATCTTCGCCCAGACTGTCAGCGGCAAGCAGCGGCTCCACCGGTTCCGGATGGACGACGGTATCATCGCCTCCATGCGACGGATTGGGCATCAGCGCCTGGCTTTGATTGTCCTCGATGGCGACTTCTTCCTTTGCCAGCGCCCAGTGGTCGGCTTCGCGCCCCTCGGGACACCCTTCCCGCTCCCAAATCTCGTAAGCGCGTTGCTTCACCCGCTTTTCAACGTCGTCGATCAGGCTCATTTCCCACTCATCCCCTGTAGCGGCAGCCGAGATAACCGTTCACGGCATCATCCGCCGATAATATCAACGCTTTAGGCTCTTCGGGCCATAACAGCGCGATTGCGCCGCCGAAGCCGATTTGCTGTCCGACGCTAACGGACCATCGCGGCGGCTGTTCCTCAACGTATTGCGGCGTGCTCAGCTTTTTCCGCCTTGCGGATACACTCTTCGATTGCCTTGTTCAGTTCCAGCCAGTCTATCGGTTTCGTCAGCCAGCAGTCGAATTCGGCGATCCCATCGATCGCATCCTCTCGCGCGCCGTCCGGTCTGGCGTCGGCCGTCAAGGCGATCAGTGGAATACCGCAGGACGTCCCTGCATCGCCATTGCCCGATGCACGTATTCTGGCCGCCGCCTCCTGCCCCCCCATGATCGGCATTCGAAGGTCGAGAATCACGACATCGAACCGGGCAGTGCCGGCGGCCTCGACCGCGGCCAGACCGTTCTCGACAGCCACGACGCTGTGCCCGGCCCGCTTCAGGATGCTGACCAGCAGCAAGCGGTTCAGGTCGTTGTCGTCCGCCAGAAGTATACGGCGCGGTATCGGGGCAGGAACCACCTGCCTGGCGAGCTCGGAGCGATCCGCGAGGCTGCCGAACCCCAGAGGCACGGTAAACCAGAAGGTCGAACCGCCGCCCGGCCTGCTGTCCAGTCCGATCTTCCCTCCCATGCCTTCCACCAGGCGCTTGCAAATGGCAAGCCCAAGACCCGTACCGCCGAATCGGCGCGTCGTCGTACTGTCGGCCTGCGAGAAGGACTGGAACAGGTTGGCGCGTTCAGCCTCTCCGATACCGATTCCGGTATCCTGCACCTGGAAATGGACGCTCAACGTCTCCTTTCCTGCGGACTGAGCCACAACCCTGATCGTGATGCGGCCATGCTCGGTGAACTTGACCGCATTGCCGACAAGGTTCAGCAACACCTGGCGCAGGCGGGTCGGGTCGCCGCGAACGATCCTGTTCTTGACGCCATCGCTTACCTGTTCCAGCACGACACCCTTGTTGAGGGCCGAGCGCTCGAAAAGCCTGACAACCTCGTCGACGACTTGCTGAAGCGGAAAGTCGATCGACTCGAATTTTATCTGATCCGCTTCGATCTTCGAGAAATCGAGGATGTCGTTCAAGACCTTCATGAGCGTTTTCGCCGAGGTCCTCATGATGTCGAGCCACTGGCTCTGCTCGGCTGAAAGACGAGTGCTGCCTAGCAGATCGATGGTGCCGAGCACGCCTGTCATGGGAGTTCTCAACTCGTGGCTCATCACCGCCAGAAACCTGGATTTCGCCCGGTTGGCCGCCTCCGCCTGTTCACGGGCCTTGGTGATAGCACGGGATGTCTCGACCGCATCGGTCATGTCGCGGCCCACTCCGCGGTAGCCGACGAAAACGCCATCGCTATCGAAGACCGGCTTTCCACTGCTGGCGATATAATGATCCGTGCCGTCGGCCCCGACGACCCGGTAGATAAAGTTGCGGAACGGTCTGCGCGCTTCCAGCGTCGCGGCAAGTTCGGCCCAGGATGCGTGCTCTTCCTCGGTCTGCATGGAGGTCGCCAGCTCCTGCCGCATTTTCCCGATGAAGCGGGAACTGTCGGCACCGATCATGCCGATACCCTGAGACATATACGTAAACCGATGGTCGGTTCCGGTTTCCCAGAACCAGTCGCTCGAAACCTCCGCCATGTCCCGGAACCGCGCTTCCGATTCGATCCGGCTTCGCTCCCGTTGCTCAAGGCAGTCGGCCATGTCGTTGAAGGCGCCCGCCAGCTCGCGGAGTTCGCCACCGGGCGGAAGCGGCGCCCTGACGGAAAGGTCCCCTCTGCCCAACCGTGCAGCCGCCTCCCTTACCGCATCCAGCCAGCGGAGTATCAGGAATTCGCCGGCAAGCACCGCTATCACGATCGAGCAGAACGCGACGAGAAACAAGGTGGCGAGACTCAACAGACGCTGCTGATCCACCACCTCCAAGGTCGCGGCGCGATCGATGCCCAAGGCAAGCCTGGCACCTGTTCCGGTCAGGGGAACATGAGCGAAAATCCGCTGGACCCCTTGGATATCCGGCAGTTCGCCCTGACCTTCGGGGGATGCCAGCATTGCCTGTATGAGCGGGTGATCGGGCATCGATTTGCCGACGAGATCAGGCCGCTGCGGTTTGGTGGCCAAAATGGTGCCGTTGGCATCGATCAGCACGAGCGCCAATTCGGTTCCATCGACCTCGTATCCGGCAAGGTGGTACAGCCAGTCGACATCGATGCTCGCGAATACGACGCCATCGAATCCGTCGCCATCCGGTCTCCGGTCGTCGGACCGGAAGGGAAGCGCCGTGGCCAGGACGGGACGGCCGCTCAGCCGCCCGACTATATAGTTGCTGACGACGAATTCGCCCGTATCGAGTGCATCGTGGAAGTATTGCCGCTGGCTCATGCTGAGCTGGAGGCCGGCCGGATCGTCGGAGCAGGATACGCTGCCGTCCAGTCTTGCAGTCCAGATATTGGTCAGGCCTTTTTCGTGCGAGAAGATATCGGCAAGTATGTCGCTGCATACGCTTGTATCGTGATTCCTGACGGACGGGATGGATGTCAGAATTCCCAGAAGGTTCTCGACGTTCGACAGGAGATCGGCTTGCCGGTGCCCGGCCTCGTGGGTAAGACGGAGCACCGACTGACGTGCTTCCGACAATTCCTCCTGACGCTGCGCCTCCAGGATCTCGCTGACCAGCAAGGTGAGAGGAGCGATCCCGCACATGGCCAGCAGGACGAGCCTCAGCCGCAAACCGCGCAAAATGCCGCGAAATTTGCCGAGGCGAACGATCGTCGTGCCTAGCTTCAGTGCCATCAACCCAATTCCCAGGACCGGTAGATCCAAAGGTATGGCATAGCCTATCCGTATCTGACTATCGGCTCGCGCGAATTTCTCACCAGCGACGGTTCGGAGACGAACCAGGAAATCCAGGCATCAATGATCGACAGCCGCCTGCGACCGATTCATTGCAGATACGAACTCGCTGACCATGGCAGCAAGCGATGAATAACCGACCGGCTTGTACAGCCATTGGATATTCTCTGCCGCCGGCTCGATAGACTCATTGACGGATATGTCGCCCGTGATGATCACGCCGGGAATAGCCGGACCGAATAAGCGGCGAATCAGGTGAATGGCCCTAAGCCCCGATGTTTGACCGTCAAGATGATAGTCCACCATCACGGCATCCGGAACGAACTCCTGACGCTTCATTTGAGCCAGAGCCTCGGCTACATGTGACGCCGCAATGACTTGGCAGTTCATGTCCTCCAATGCCCAAGCGAATGCTTGCCCGACTGCCCGGTCATCGTCGATCACGACGACACGGCAAGGTCGGGTTGCCGGATCGACCGGCTGGGTCAGCGAAATGACCGGCAAGATCGACAAGGGAAGCGAAATTAACTGCATTGTTTTCAATCATGGCTAACTGAGACCGAGCGATCTCGTGAATCAGAGGTGCGTTAGTATAGCTTATGGAGTATGACGAAAACAATAGATATTGAATGAATGCACTGTACTAACGCGCGAGACAATGCTTGCAAAAGAACATCCTTAAATTAAAACAATCATGCGGTAATTTCGTTTCTCAGTTTTGGAAATCTTTTTCTGTCTCCAGAACTTTATATTGCCACATCCGAGTTCGGTTCAGTCGGCGTGTTCCGCCTCCTCCAGCGCGCCGGTAATTCGTGAGCGCGACGACCATGTCCACAGCCACGCCAGCACGGCGACGACAGCGCCGGCAGCCAGCGGCAGACGCAGGCCGGCTCGCTCGGATGCGATCCCCATGATGAGGGCGCCGACCGCGGGACCGCCACGGAAGATGATGCCGTAGAGACTGAGCACCCTGCCGCGCATCGACCCGTCGACGGACAGCTGAAGCAGGGTCTGCGTTCCGACACCGGTCACGACCATGCACGCACCGAGAACCGCCAGCGCCGGCAAGGCGATCCACCACCGGTCGCTGGCGACGAAGGCGAGCAGTGCGAGCGCCAGCACCAGGGTATTGCCGAGTGCCAGGGTCGTCAGCCCGGCGGGATCGCCGCTTCGCCGCGCCAGCCACAATCCGCCGAGCACGGCGCCCGCTCCCACCGTCGATGTCAGGACGGCCAGCCCGTCCGCCCCGGACGCGAAGACAGCCGCAGCGAAGCCCGGCAGCAGTTCCACGACCGGCCTGACGCAGATGCAGACGATCGTCAGCAGCATGAGCAGCGGCGCTATTCCCGGATGACGGGCCGCATAGCGGATGCCGGCGGCGACATCACCCAGAAGCGAACCCCGCTCCATCCGGGGTTCGATCATCGCCGGTTCCAGCCGAATCCGGGACAAGGCCGCGAGGAAGAAGATGAAGCTGACCGCATTGGCGGCAAAAGCGGCGGAGATGCCGCCTGCGACGATCATGAGTCCGGCGACCGCCGGACCGATGAACCGGGCCGAGTTGAAGATGATCGAGTTGATAGCGACGGCGGCGGGCAGATCCTCCCGCCGCACCAGACTGGGGATCAGCGCCAGACGGGCCGGCTGGTTGAAGCCCGCGATTACGCCCAGCGCCGCCGTCAGGACCAGCAGCAGCTCGATGGTGATCAGGCCGCTGACGGTCAGCAGGAACAGGACGACCGATTGCGCCATCGCCAGCGACTGACTGATCTTGGTGACGCGGAGCCGGTCCCAGCGGTCGGCGGCGGCACCGGCGATGGGACCGATGATGACGGTCGGGAACAGATCGGCGAATGCCATGGCGCCCAGCCAGGCACCGGATCCGGTCAACTGCCAGGTGAGCCAGCCTACCGCGATGCGCTGCATCCAGGTGCCGATCAGGGATGCGGCATTGCCGGCGGTATAGAGACCGTAGTTCGGATTGCGAAGGGCTCGGGCGATACCGCCGAAGCCGCCGGGACCAGCAGGCTTGCGCAAGGGTAGGAGTGCTCCGGTGCTTCGGGACCGCCCTCGCTCGCTGACCAAGGGCCGTAACGAGTTATAAACAATCCGGAGAACAGAAACATCTCGTCCTATGCACGCCGCCTATGCGGAGCACACCGCCTATGCAGCCTTGACCGAATCGAGGAACTGCCTGACTTCTCCCTGAAGAGCGACGAAACGCTCCTGGAGCCGGGCAGCCAGCGCAAGGGACTCGCGCGCGGCGGTCGAAACGGCGTGGGACGCCCCGGCAGCCTCGCCGATCGTCACGGCGACCGTCTCGGCGCCTTCCGCCGCACCGCTGACCTGAAGGGCGATCTCCGTCGTCGCACCGAGCTGCTCGCCGATCGCTGCCGAAATCCGGCCGGAGCGTTCGTTGAGGTCGGTGATCGCGGACGAGATCTGCTGCATGGCGTTGACGGTGTCGTGCGTGACCGACTGGATCGCCTTGATCTGGCCGGCGATCTCGTCCGTCGCCCGGGCCGTCTGGTTGGCAAGGCTCTTGACCTCGCTCGCTACGACGGCGAAGCCCTTGCCGGCCTCGCCGGCGCGGGCCGCTTCGATCGTGGCGTTCAGGGCCAGCAGGTTCGTCTGCCCGGCGATCTGGTTGATCAGTTCGGTCACTTCGCCGATCTTGTGTGCGGCCTCCGCCAGCGACTCTACGGTGCGGCGGGTTTCTTCGGCCTTCCCGATCGCGCGCTCCGACACCAGTACCGATTGGCCGACGCTTTCGGCGATGATCTGGATCGACGTCGTCAATTCCTCCGCCGCGGCGCTGGCGATAGATACGTTCTCCGATGCCCTGCCGGCGGCATCGGCGACCGTGGCGTTGCGCCTGTCGGCAAGGAGCGCTCCGTCCAGCACGCCCTCGGCGCCGGCCTTCATCTGGCCGGCCGTGCCCGATACCTCGACGACCGCCAGCTCGACCCGGCTGTCGAAAGCCGCGGCAAGTTCGGTCAGGCGGTGTGCCCGGGCGGCTTCGGCCCGCTGGCTGGCGATCTTTTCCGCCTCCAGCCTTTCACGCTCCTGCGCCTTCGCTTTGAGGACGTCGACCGCACGGGCCAGCGCCCCTATTTCGTCGCGCCGGTCGGTATCCGGGACCGAAACGCCGTGATCTCCGTGGGCGAGCCGTGCGACCAGCCGCGTCAGCTTCTCCAGCGGGCCGCTGAACGACGCGATGATGGCATAGAGGATGCCGACGATGATCAGCATGGAGGCGATTCCTCCCCCGACCTGGATCAGGGCCTGCTCACGCAACTGGCTGTCGATCCTTGCCGTCTTCAGACGCAGGACGTATTCGCCGATCTTGGTCGCCTGACCGGACGCACCGCCCCTGATCTCCTGCATCACCTCGATGAAGCCGTTCCCCGCTTTCAGGTCGCCGTCCCCCGCCACGACCTTGCCTTTGGTATCGCGCACGAAGCTCGCCAGGTAATCGGGATCGCCGGCCGACGCCTTGACGATCTCCGCCACCTGCTGGAAGTCGAAGTCGAAAAGCGGGATCGCCGCCGACCGCGCCTGCAGGGCCGCGATGATCTCGGCCCTGGTGTGCAGGTCCGCGTAAGCGGTCTCGCCGGACCTGTACAGCGTGAAGGCGACCGAAAGCATGCCGAAAATCAGCAGCGTCGCGCCGATCAGCAGCAGGGCCTTCTGGCGAATTCCAAGTCGGCCGGTGATTTCGGCGGCGTGGGGCGTCTGATTGTTTGTTGGCATGGTCCGCTTGCGCTCAACGTCTTCAAGGAACACGGCGCCGCCTTGTCGGCGGCTCCAGCGGAAATCTTCACGGAAGCGCGCCCGCCGCCTTCAGCTTTTCGTAGCTGGCATCCAGCTTGGCCACAAGCGCTGCGGAATCCGGGCGTTTCAGGGATACGACGAAGTGACAGTCCAGACTGGATTTCAGGGTGGATTGCACGTCCGGCGCCGGCTGGGCCTTCAATGCCCGCGCCATCGGCAGCGCATACTGCAGCAGAAGGGGTGCGCGGCCGGCGGTAAGCAACTGCAACGCCTGCTCGGGAGTACGCGCCTCGATCAGCTGAACGCCGTTGGCCGGGTCGTCCATATACGTTCGCCAGCCGCCATAGGAATAGCCGGTAAGGACGATGACCTGCTTGCCGGCAAGATCCTCTGGCCTTGACGGCAGGTGTTCCGCCGATCCCCCATGCCCGCAGCTCGATGTTGGCGATGACCGACTTGCTGGCGAGGGTGGTTCCCTGGAAAGCTTCAGGCGTCTTGATGCCGATGAACAAGTCGTACTGACCGTCGACGACCCCCTGGAACAGCCGGCGCGCCGGTGCCGACTCCGCCGTATAGGTATATCCAGCGTCGGCGGCTACCTTCGCCAGAAGTTCGACCAGACTTCCCTGGGGACTGCCGGACGCATCGGTATACGTATAGGGCGGCAGTTCCACGTAGGCAGCCTTGATAACCTGCGCCTGTACGGAGGTATGCAAGCTTAACAATGAAAACGCCGTCGCGACCATAGTGAAAAACCAGGTGCGGCGCATATCTGGCAGGAACTTAACCATTTCCTCTCCCATTTCCAAATAATTAACCTTGGGGCCAGAATCTGCCGGCAAATGATTAGTTAGCTTTGTCATTCATGCAGCTTACTAAATAGCCCACCCCCGGAACTTCCGACAAGTGAACTTTTATAATCATTGCTTGTGTTCATGAGCAAGGAAAACGCCGCTGCATGCTCCGCTCATCCCATTGTTATGCTGCGCCGCCTTCCGGCTGACGTCCGGGATCGGGATTCATGAAGCAAAGCAAGGAGTTCACCTGTTTGCCGATCGAGCGGATATGTCCCGTAATGGACTAAATGCCGCAGGCAACTCCCGTTATCGAAAATTGAAAAACCTCATCGAGCATATTCTTCGCAGAAGTATCCCGACTTCATTGCGAGTCATCGGGGAGGAATGCGGGCTGAACCCCTGCTTTCATCCCCCTGTTGCAAAAAGCTCCGAGACATAAAAAAGACCAAACTTCCGGTTGGCTTGTGAAGTAGTTCACTGCCTGCGGCAGCGTCGCGTGGTTTTCTCGGGTCCAGGTTCCCGCGATGGAGAATACCGATGAAACCGGTTCCGACCCTGCTGATCGACCCGCACCGCCTGTTCCGACAAGGATTGGTGCGCCTGCTCGATGCCACCCGGTACCATGTCGTTGCCGAATACGCCTCGATCGAAGAGGCGATGCGGTCCCCCTCCCCCGTGGTGGCGCCGCAGCTCGTCGTGGTCGATCCCAGCGGCGACTCCCAGCAAACCATCCCGCAGCTGCGGGCAGCCTTTCCCGAAGCGCGGCTGGTCATGCTGGCATCCAGCATGCACCTGGACCGTATGCGCCAGATCGGCGACCTCCCCGTCCAGGGTTTCCTGACCAAGGAGCTGGAGCCGAGCGAACTTACCTCGTCGCTGGACCGGATCATGGACGGCCAGATCGTGTTCCCGAAGATCATGGCGCCGCTGGTCGTAACGGCTCCACACGCGCCGACTCCGCGCGGATTGACGGCCCGCGAGGCGGAAATCCTGAAGAGGCTGGTCAACGGCGACAGCAACCGGATGATCGCGACGCATCTTTCGCTCAGCGAAATGGTCGTCAAGGCATCGGTCAAGCAGTTGCTCAGGAAGATCAAGGCCGCCAACCGGACCCAGGCGGCGCTCTGGGCGATCCACCAGGGCTTCGACCGTCCGCAGGCGCGCAGCGCCTGACCGGACGATCGTCCACGGGTCGGAACCTATAGGCCGGGGTGGAACGGCGCCTCCTCCCCGCCTTCGGGTCAGCGCCTTGTTGCCGCAGCGCAGCAGGAAGTCGCGAATAATAATGATCTTGTAACAGTACACCCCTACAGTGGCGATGCCGAGCGGGAATGGTCAACCGCGCGTAACACTCCGCTGCCCCGTTCCCGTGCTCGGCTACCGCAACTTCCCGGCTGTCCCGGCAGCCGATGCGACTTCAGGGCCCCTATGGCACGGAACCGGACCTTCAACGAGATTTCAGTCGGCGATACAGCCACGATCCACCGGGTCTGCACGGCGAACGATCTTGTGATTTTCGCCCACGCATCCGGCAATCTCAATCCCCTGTCGCTGCCTCATGACAAGGACCGCGACGGGCACACCGATCCCGATACCGTCGCACCCAGCATGTGGGTCGGATCGCAGATTTCAGCCATCCTCGGCAATTCTCTGCCGGGCGCCGGGACCAGGTACCGCAGCCAGACGCTGAACTTCCATGAGCGCGTCCATGTCGGCGACGATCTGGCGATCACCGTCACCGTGACCGCCAAGCACGAGCCCGGCATCGTCATCCTCGACTGCACCCTGACCAACCAGAAGGGCCAGCTGGTAGCCGACGGCATCGCGGACGTGCTGGCGCCGACCGAGCATATCGACATCCCCGACGCGGCACTGCCCAAGCTGGTGGTCCAGCGCCACGAAAAATTCACCCGGATGATCCATGCCTGCCAGACGCTCCCGCCGCTGGCCACCGCCGTCGTCTATCCGACCGACCGCAGTTCCCTGGGCGGCGCGGTGCTGGCGGCTGAAGCACGCCTGATCGACCCCGTCCTGATCGGTCCGGGGGAGCGCATCCGCGCGGTAGCCGCCGAAATGGGCGTGGACATTTCACGCTATCCGCTGATCGAGATCCTGCAATCCGAAGCGGCGGCGCTCCATTCCGTCGAGATGGTGCATCAGGGCAAGGTCGGCGCCATCATGAAGGGCAACCTTCATTCCGACGAGTTGCTGCACGAAGTGACCAAGGCCGGCACCGGGCTGCGCACCAACCACAGGATCAGCCACGTCTTCGTGATGGACGTGCCGGGCATGGACCACCTGCTGCTGGTCAGCGATGCCGCGATCAACATCCTGCCCTCGCTGGAAACCAAGGTCGATATCGTCCAGAACTCGATCGACATGGCGCTGGCCCTCGGCATCAGCCAGCCGCGCGTCGGCATCCTGTCCGCGCTGGAAACGGTCAACCCCAAGATCCCGTCCACGATCGACGCCGCCGTCCTGTCCAAGATGGCGGAGCGCGGCCAGATCAAGGGCGGCATCGTCGATGGTCCGCTCGCCATGGACAACGCGGTCGATCTGGAAGCCGCGAAGACCAAGGGCATCGCATCGCTCGTCGCCGGCCGGGCCGACGTGCTGATCGTGCCGAACCTCGAGGCCGGCAACATGCTGGCGAAGGAACTCACCTTCATCGCCCACGCGGATGCCGCCGGTCTCGTGCTCGGCGCACAGGTGCCCGTCATCCTGACCAGCCGGGCGGACGACGAGAAATCCCGCCTGGCCTCCTGCGCCCTGGCGCAGCTTTATCAGGCCTACCGGAAGACCGGCAAGGCACTGCTCGACCTCAACGGCGTATCGGGAGCACAGCAATGAGCGACAGCATCCTCGTTCTCAACGCCGGATCCAGCAGCATCAAGTTCTCGGTCCAGACCCCGACCGGGCCGGATACGGTCCGCATGCTCGCGGTCGGGCAGATCGAAGGCATCGGCACCCATACGCACTTCATCGCCAAGGGTGCGGACGGCGCGGTCCTGGCTGAAACCCGCTGGCCCGACGGTACCGGCCCCACCAACCACGACGCCGCCCTCCATGTCATAAGCGAGTGGCTCGACGGTTTCCTGGGCGATGCACGGGTCCTCGCGGTCGGCCACCGCGTCGTCCATGGCGGCGCCGACTATAGCGGCCCCGTCGCGATCACGCCGGCCGTCATGGCGAAGCTGCGGGAACTGGTGCCGCTGGCTCCCCTGCATCAGCCGCACAATCTGGCGCCGATCGAAGCGGTCGAGAGCCGCTATCCGGGCGTGCTTCAGGTGGCCTGCTTCGACACCTCGTTCCATCGTGGCCACAGCTTCGCAGCCGAAGCCTTCGCGATCCCGTACAGGTTCTACGAACAAGGTGTCCGCCGCTACGGCTTTCATGGCCTGTCCTATGAATATGTCTCGCGGCGCCTGCTGGAAATCGCGCCGGACATCGCCCATGGCAAGGTCGTCGTCGCCCATCTCGGCAACGGCGCCAGCATGTGCGCGATCAGCGACGGCGCCAGCGTCGAAAGCACCATGGGCTTCACGGCGCTCGATGGGCTGGCGATGGGCACGCGCAGTGGACAGCTCGATCCGGGCGTCCTGCTCCATCTCATGGGCTCGCTCGGCATGACCGTCCCGGAAGTGACGCGGCTGCTCTACCACGAATCGGGCCTGAAAGGACTGTCGGGCATCAGCTCGGACATGCGGGACCTGGAGCAGAGCGCCGATCCTCATGCCGCCGCCGCCATCGATTATTTCGTCTATGCCATCCAGAAGCAGGTCGGCGCCCTGACGGCCGCAATGGGTGGAATCGACGCTCTGGTCTTCACGGCCGGCATCGGCGAAAACTCGGCCAATGTCCGCCGCCGGGTCTGTGACGGCATGGAATGGCTGGGGATCGAGCTGGACGGCGGCGCGAACGACTCGGGTGCCGACGTCATCTCGGCGCCCGGCTCGCGGACCAGGGTCATGATCGTCAGGACCAGCGAGGAAACGATGATCGCTCTCCATGCTCTGGAGGCCATGTCAGCGGAAACGGTCGGCTGATCGCCGGCCTCCTCCGCCTGTTCGGCTGATCAGTCCAGCTTGTCCTCACCCGGAATGGAGCCCTGGCGCATCAGGTCGCCGGGGGTGGTTCCATCGCCGGCGCCCCCGCTGTTACCTGTGCGGGGAGCGCCGGTAGCAGGGCCGTTGCTCCCCGGCGTACCCAATGCAGCGCCGCCGGAAGTCGTGGACCGCCCTTCCGGCGTCGTGTTGCTTCCAGAGTTCATCAGATTGGCACAGGCGCTCGTTCCAAGAAGAACAAGACCGAGAAAGGCGATCGCCATACGCGACATGATTTGCTCCTGATTTCGTTGTCGTTCCGGCAATCATGGTTCGTCTGATCACCCCGATCGGAAAACAGCGGTCCCTGCGCTTCATTCCCCGGCACGGTTCGGCATTTTCGGGGCAGCCCGGCTGGAACCTTTGAATCTTCGTGACGTTTGACGGGCCAGCCAAGCCCGTAACGGAGAAGAATGTCATGAAGATGCGCAGGACGACCATCGCGGCTTTCGCCGCCCTGTCTCTGGGCCTGGGAGCCTGCGAGGGGATGAATACCGGGCAGACGGTTGGAACGCTGGGCGGTGCTGCCGGCGGTGCGCTGCTCGGTTCGCAGATCGGCGGCGGCAGTGGCCGGTTGGCGGCAACGGCGGTCGGTACGCTGGCGGGTGCCCTGGCCGGCGGAAAGCTTGGCGGTTATCTCCAGGGCAACGACCGCCACACGGCGACCCAGGCCGAACAGAGTGCCGTCGCCCGGGGCGAGCCGATCCAGTGGAGCAATCCCGAGACCGGCAACCGGGGCACCATCGAACCGACTCGCACATACCAGGATCAGAGCGGTCAGACCTGCCGCGAATATCAGCATACCGTCTATGTAGGCGGGCGGGCCGAACAGGCGCGCGGCAACGCCTGCCGGCAGCCCGACGGAACCTGGAAGATCGTGAGCTGAACGGTTTCTGCCGATGCGAGGAACGGCGGGCCGTTCAAGGCTGCTGACAACCGTGGTCGTAGTCGCGATAGTGACGACAGTGGGATCGGCAGCGGCTCAATACGACGAGGCGCTTTTCGCGTTCAATCGCGGCGACTTCACTTTAGCCGCAAGGCAGTTCGAAGAAGTCGCCCGTGAAGGCGATCCGGATGCCCAATACTGGCTGGGCCGAATCTACGTGGACGGACTGGGCCACCCGCGCGATGCCATCACCGCTTATGGCTGGTTCGAGCGGGCCGCAGAACTCGGCCATCGCGACGCGGCAATTCTGCGCGACAGGATGGCTGTGCGGCTGACGCCGGAACAGCTCGCTGAAGCCCGTCGTCGCACCGCCTCTGGTGATGCAGCAACTGACCGTGAAACACGCAACCTGATCGCGAATGTCCAGCAGGAACTGAATCGGTTAGGATACCGGACAGGACCACCCGACGGGATTGCTGGAAACCGGACGCGGAGTGCTATCGAGGAATTTCAGCGGGAAGCGGGCCTTGATGTCACCGGTACGGCGACGGATCAGTTGCTGGATCGCCTGCGCGTAAG
>NZ_JCACHA010000573.1:2545-20020 GCF_059503625.1 Skermanella sp. | reverse complement strand
TTGGCGAGATAATCCATCCAATCCAGGTCGGCGGAGATGAAGATGTCGGCGGGGGCCTGCTGCTCGATCTGTTTGGCAAGGGCGGAACTGGCGGCGAAGGACAGCGCCACCTTCCTGCCGGTTTCCCGTTCATAGAGCTTGGCGACTTCTTCCAGGCTGTCCTTCATGCTGGCGGCGGCCAGCACCAGGGTATTGTCCGATGCGCGCGCCTGGAGCGGAAGCCCGATCAGCAGACCAAGGGCAGCGCCTGCAAGCATGGCTTTTCCAAAGAACCGCCGGTTCGGAAGACCTGTCGAAACTCTCATGTCAGGTGCCCTCTCGATTAAGCTGTATCGAGTCATATACAACGAGAAAATCGCTATTTGCAAATTCCTTTCCCGCCCGACCCCTGTACGATAGGGCCATGACGCCATCCGCTGCCACTCCCCATGAACTTTCCAGCGTCCGCATGCGTGGATTCGCCGCGCGTGTCAGCCTCGACGAGGCCTGGGCGTGGATCGATACCCGCATCCAAGCTCTCGGTTCCGAAACGGTCGAGCCGTTTGCGGCGGTCGGCCGCATTACGGCGCGGGAAATCGTGGCTAGCGGTAATCTTCCCGCCGCGGATCGGGTGGTGCGGGACGGCTACGCAATCAGGGCCGCCGACAGCGTCGGCGCGTCCGACTATAACCCGATCCCGCTCGGAGTCGCAGGTGCGTTGTCGCCGGTCTCCGCCGGCGATGCGGTGCCGGAAGGGACCGACGCCGTCGTCGCTGTCGAGCATACCCGTTCCGATGGCGGAACGGTCGAGCTGGTCGCGGCAGTGGCCGAGGGAGAGGGGATCGAGCGTCGCGGCGACGATATCGCTGCCGGAACGATCCTGCTGCCGGCTGGCCGGCAGGTGCGCCCGGCCGATGCCGCCTTTGTGGCGGCGGCCGGCGTGACGGACGTGCCGGTGGTGCGCCGTCCCGTGGTCCGGCTGGCGGCAGTCGGCAGCGAACTGGATTCGTCCACCGATCTCGATACGCCGATGCTGGCGGCGCTGGTCGCGCGCGACGGCGGGATAGCGGAGCGTCACCCGCCGCTGCCTGACGACGAAGTGATGATCCGGGAGTTCATCGCCCGGCCCGGCGCCGATCTGGTCATCCTCTGCGGCGGTAGCGGCCTCGGGGCCAATGACTGCACCGCCGAGGCCCTTGCGGGCGCCGGAACGCTGGCGATCCATGGGATCGCACTGCGGCCAGCCGACAGCACCTCCCTGGGAGAAGCCGCCGGCGTCCCCGTCGCGGTCCTGCCCGGCAGCCCCGCCGCCTGCCTGTGCGCTTATGAAATCGTGGTGGGCCGGGCGGTGCGCCGGCTGGCGGGTGGCTCTCCGGACTTTCCCTTCGTCCGCCACGCGTTTACGACCGCCCGCAAGATCGTCTCCCCCGGCGGCTGGGCGGATTTCTGCCGGGTCCGGATCACCGCCGATGGCCGGGTCGAGCCGCTCGGCTCCGGCGGCAATACCAGCCTGTCGTCGGTCGTCTTGGCCGACGGCTTCGTCCTTGTCCCTGCGGCGCAGGAAGGCTTCCCGGCGGGCAGCGCAGTTCCGGTCCACCTGTTCGCTCCTTCCTGGAAGGACTGATGGGGACCATGGGCGGGGCGTTGCTGTTGTACGTCGTGGCGGCGCTGGCCGAGGTCGCGGGCTGCTTCTCGTTCTGGGCGTGGGCTCGGCTTGGAAAATCTGCTTTATGGCTGGCGCCCGGTATGCTCAGTCTGGCGGCGTTCGCCTGGGTGCTGACCCGGATCGACGCCGAGTTCGCCGGCCGCGCCTATGCCGCCTATGGCGGCATCTATATCGCGGCCTCGCTCAGCTGGCTGTGGGCGGTGGAGGGGACGCGTCCCGACCGTTGGGACTTGGCCGGAACAGTTCTATGTCTGACGGGCGCCGCGGTGATCCTGCTGGGACCGCGAAGCGCATGAGGGAAATTTCCGAGGTGACCGATGTCTGAACCCGACCTGAGAGAGAAGCTGCGCGCCGCGGCCCGGCAGGAGCAGTTCCTGGAAGTGGTCGGCAGGGACGAGGCTACCGCCCGTTTCCACAGCCACCTGAAACTGGGGCCGGTCGGGACGGAAACCGTGACGCTGGCGGGATCGCTGGGCCGCGTGATCGCCCGCGACATCGTCGCCGGCGTTGACGTACCCGGCTTCGACCGCTCCGGCGTCGACGGCTTCGCGGTGCGCTCCGCCGACACCGTCGGCGCGTCGGAGGAACGGCCCCGCGTCCTGACGCTGAATGCCGAGGTGCTGACGCCCGGACGTGCCCCCGAGGTGACGGTCGAGCCCGGCACCGCCACCCTGATCGCGACCGGCGGCATGGTCCCGCGCGGCGCCGACGCCGTGGTGATGGTCGAGCACACCGACGTCATCGACGACGCGGGCGCGGAAGTCCGGATCGAATTCCACCGCGCCGTAGCGCCCGGCCAGTTCATCGCCTATGCCGCCAGCGACATCGCGCGCGGCGAAACGGTGCTGCGCGCCGGCCATCTCGTCACCTCGCGGGAGATCGGCGTGCTCGCCGCCGTCGGCATCGATAAGGTCGAGGTCTGCCGCCGTCCGCGCGTGGCCGTCCTGTCCACCGGCGACGAGATCGTGGCGCCCGGCAACCCGCTGCCTCCGGGCAAGGTCTATGACAGCAACGGCGCCATCGTCGCCGCTGCCGTCCGGGAACTGGGCGGCGAGCCGGTCGAACTGGGCATCCGGCCCGACGACGAAGCTGCCTTGAGCGCCGCCGTGGACGAAGGACTCGCCTGCGACATGGTGATCCTGTCGGGCGGCACGTCGAAGGGAGCGGGCGACCTGTGCTACCGCGTCATCAGCCGCTTCACCGATCCCGGCATCGTCGTCCATGGCGTGGCGCTGAAGCCGGGCAAGCCGCTGTGCCTCGCGGTGACCGGGGGCAAGCCGCTGGTCGTGCTGCCGGGCTTCCCGACCTCCGCGATCTTCACGTTCCACGAGTTCGTCGCCCCGGTCATCCGCGCCTTCGCCGGATTGCCGCCCGAGCGGCGGGAGACGATCCCGGCCACCCTGCCGATCCGCCTGACCTCCGAGCGCGGCCGGACCGAGTATTCCATGGTGTCGCTGGTCCGCACGGACGAGGGTCTGGCGGCCTATCCGCTCGCCAAGGGATCGGGATCGGTCACCGCCTTCAGCCACGCCGACGGCTTCGTAGCGATTCCGCAGCACCAGGAAAGCGTCGAAGCCGGCACGGCGGTTTCCGTCCAGACCATAGGGCGCGGAGTCGAGCCGGCCGACCTCGTCGCGATCGGCAGCCACTGCGTCGGCCTCGACCATCTGCTGGGCGAGATGCAGCGGCGCGGAGTGTCCGTCAAGGTGCTGAACGTCGGCAGCATGGGGGGCCTGACCGCCGCCAAGCGCGGCGAATGCGACCTCGCCCCCGTCCACCTGATGGACCCTGCCACCGGCCGCTACAACGAACCTTTCCTGGCTCCCGGCCTGTCGCTGATCCCCGGCTACCGGCGGCTGCAAGGGATAGTCTTCCGCAAGGGCGATCCGCGCTTCGAAGGCCTCGACGGTCCGCAGGCGCTGGCCGCCGTCGCCAGCCTTCCCGACTGCCTGATGATCAACCGCAATCCCGGCAGCGGCACCCGCATCCTGACCGACCGCCTGCTCGGCGGCGTCAAGCCCCCCGGCTACCAGGGCCAGGCCAAGTCCCACAACGCCGTAGCAGCAGCCGTGGCGCAGGGCCGCGCCGACTGGGGTGTGGCGATCTCGACCGTGGCCGCCGACTACGGCCTGGGCTTCCTGCCGCTCCAGCCCGAGCACTACGACTTCATCATTCCCACCAGCCGCCTAAACCGCCCGGCCGTCCGTGCCTTCATCGACCTGCTCGCGGAGCCGGAGACGGGGCGCTGGCTGGAGGAAAAAGGCTTCAGCGTCTAATCCCGCTCGCAGTTCGCCGTGAATGTTTTTGAGAAGAATCGCCCATTCTTGAAGATTTTCGCGGAGCCGTGAAGATTTTTATGGTGGGCAGGCGTATCGTGAACCTTCCTGTGGACGTCTTGAGGTCATGATGCCGGACAACCTGCGTGCCGGAGAACGTTATACCGGTCAGATGGGTCTGGTCGTTCGCTTCGGCCTCCCAGTTCCGCACCTCGCTGTAGTCTCCATCGTCGGCAGCGGCCAGAGGCGGCAGGTGGTGGAGGCCCATCGCTCCATCGACCACTATCTCCCATCATACGACTACGGCGACACGGCGGCGATGGACTTGAAGTTCGCCCTGCGCTACGAGCCGACGGATCTCGCGGTCCTGCGTCTGGCCTTCGAGCATATGGCGAAGGCGGAACTCGAAGATTGGGTCCGCCGAGAACCCAACGGCGTATATGCCCGCCGTGGCTGGTTCTTCTATGAGTGGCTGGCTGGCGACCGGCTCGACCTCTCCGATGCCGGCCCCGTCGGCTACGCTCCGGCGCTCGATCCGGGAAAGCACGTGACCATCACCGGTGAGCCGTCCCGGCGGCATCGCGTCACGAACAACCTTCTCGGCACGCCCGCCTTATGTCCGATCATCCGCCGGACGTCACGGATCGAGGCGTACCTGAAATCGGAGATCGGGGCCGAGGCGGCGGGACTGGTCCGGGAATGCGATCCCCATATCCTGGCCAAAGCCGTCAACTATCTCTACACCAAGGAGACGCGGGAAACCTTCGCCCTGGAAGGGGAGGTCGCCAGCGGATCGAAGGCGGACCGATTCATCGATGCGCTGAGGTCGATGCGGGACTTCGATCCGACCAGCGAGGCGGACCAGACCCGCCTTCAGAACGTCATCGTTGATCCGCGATACGCCGCTTCCGGATGGCGCGATTTCCAGAATTTCGTTGGCGAGACGATCTCGGACCACCGGGAGATCGTGCATTTCATCTGCCCCAAGCCCGAGGATCTGCACTCGCTGATGGGCGGCTTCGCGGCCTTGGTGAACAGGTTGAAGGGTGCCGATATCGATCCAGTGCTGGCGGCGGCGGTGATTTCCTTCGCCTTCGTGTTCATCCATCCCTTCGATGACGGCAATGGGCGCATCCACCGTTACCTGATCCACCACATGCTGGACGAGACCGGCTTCACGCCGCCCGGCGTCCTGTTCCCGGTCTCGGCGGCTATCGTGCGCAATCAGGCCGCCTACGATGCCGCTCTCGAACGGTTCTCCAGGGCGATCGCTTCACATATCGATTGGAAATGGCAGGATGGCGGCGCGGGTTCCGGAGATACTGACATTGGACCGGCTATCGTCGTCAAGAACCGGACCGATTATCTTTACCGCTACTTCGACGCCACGCCGCAGGCCGAATACCTGTACGATTGCGTCATCGAAACGGTGCGCAGGGACCTTCGGGACGAAGTCCTGTTCGTCGAACTATTCGACCGCGCGATAAAGGCGGTGATGGACCGGATCGACATGCCGAACCGCAAGGCCGCCCAGTTCGTCAAGCTGGTGATGCAGAATGGACAAATCGGCGCCGACAAGCGCGCCAGACTGTTCCCCGAACTCACCGCAGCGGAGATCGACGCGCTGGAGGCCATCGTGCGAGAGGCCAGCCCAGCCAAGAATGATGTCAGCCCGGAAGATCCGCTTCCGCCGGCTCCTCGCTGAACAGGCCGGTCGGCAGGCCGTCCATGCTGCGGGCGTTCTTTTCCAGCCGGTAGGCCGCCAGACCCTCTTCGCCCTTCGCCTCGGCCCAGCGGTCGAGGTTGTGGCGTTCGCCGTGGTAGTCGAACAGGGGGACGCCGAAGCCGCAGGAGGTCTGGACCAGATCGACGTCCAGCAGCACGATCTGGCGGGCGCCAAGCGGTTCCTCGCCGAAGGCGTCGGCCAGCAGCGCCTTGTATTCGCCGGTGTCGCGGTGAAGCACCCGCCCCAGGCCGTAGAGGCGGAGGATCAGCGGCGCTCCTTCGAAGGCGCAGAACATGATCGTCAGCCGTCCGTCGGCCAGCAGGTGCGCCGCCGTCTCGTTGCTGCTGCCGGTGCGGTCCAGGTATGCGACGCTGTTGTCCCCAATCACGCGGAAGGCGCTGGTCGGCTTGGGCGACAGGTTGACGCGGGTTCCCTCCGCCGCCGACGCGGTGAAGAAGACGTATTGCCGCGAGATGAAATCCCGGTGCGCGTCGGTGATGTGGGGGAACTGCTTCGCCATGGTGCCGGACGCTTTCGTTAAAGGTTTCTCGTGAAAGCTATAATGGAGAGATATTCCATACAAGCTTTGGCGCCTGCTACCGTTCCACAAGCTTTCTGCCAATGACCGCTGCCTTGCCCACCCTGGCATTCACCACATCCAGGAAGTCCGCCTCGCCGCGCCAGAACGGCAAGGGACCAAGCGTCGCCGCCAGTACCGTCGGCGCGTCGGGCAGGGATGCGGCGCCGTAGAGGTCGGCGGGAACGGGGCGGCCCTGCCAGAAGGCTGAGGCGTCGGGTTTGAGCGGTTGCGGCGGGACCGGCGGCGCCTCGATCGCGGCGGCTTTCGCCATCCCGCCGAGCAGGCCCACGAATTCGTCGCGGGACTTGCCGCGCAGGCGGAACAGCAGGAAGGGATCGTTGTCGAAGCTTTCGGCCAGCAGATAGTAGACGGCGGCGACGTGCTTGCACGGGTTCGACCAGTCGGGGCAGGAGCATTCGGTGGATAAATCCCCGAGTTTTGACGGGAACAGCGGCACTCCCGCCGACTTGAAGGTGTCTTCCAGGGTTTCCGGCATCTCGCCGGAGATCAGGCGGGCGGCGCTCCAGGTGTTGTCGGATACCGCCTTGCCGACCTTTTCCCACTGTGCTTCGGTCAGCGGCTTCATCTCGATCGTCACGGTATAGGGACGCGGTCTCGATCCCTGCACCTTGGCGTGGACCAGCCCCGGATCGATCTTCAGGTCGAGCACCTGCCCCTTGCGGGCATAGGTCCGGCCCCGGCCGAGCCGTTCGCCGATGTTGAAGGACTCCAGCACCTCAAGCCAGCGCCGGCCCCACCAGCTCTCGGCGAAGGCGCCGCGCTTGTTTCTGGCCTTGATGCCGCCCTTCGCCTCGCGCGGGCGGGTCGGTCCCCATTCGTACCAGGACATGACGGTGTGCCCTCCCTCAGCCTCAACCGACCGCTTCGCGGCTCAAGGATAGCAGGTCGCGGAGCTGCGACGTGTTCAGTTCGGTCAGCCAGTCCTCGCCGGCGCCGACGATGGCCTCGGCGACGCTCTTCTTGGCCTCGATCATCTCGTCGATCTTGTCCTCCAGCGTGCCGGCGCAGATGAACTTATGGACCTGCACCTGTTTGGTCTGGCCGATCCGGAAGGCACGGTCGGTCGCCTGGTTCTCGACGGCGGGGTTCCACCAGCGGTCATAGTGGAAGACATGGTTCGCCGCCGTCAGCGTCAGGCCGGTGCCGCCCGCCTTCAGCGACAGCAGGAAGATCGGCGGGCCGTCCTCGCCATCCGGGCCGCCGTTCTGGAAGCGCTCGACCATCCGGTCGCGCTTGGCCTTGGGCACCCCGCCGTGGAGGAAGATCACTTCCCGCCCGAAGTTCTCCTGAAGGTGGCGCTGGATCATGTCGCCCATCTCGGTGAACTGAGTGAAGACCAGCGCCTTCTCGCCCACCGCCAGCACTTCCTCCAGCATCTCGGTCAGCCGGGCCAGCTTGCCGGAGCGGCCTTCGATCGCCGTGTTGTCGCCCAGGAACTGGGCCGGATGGTTGCAGACCTGCTTCAGCTTGGCCAGCGTCGCCAGCACCATGCCCCGGCGCTGGATGCCGTCGGCTTGCTCAAGCTCGTTAAGCTGTTCCTCGACCACGGCGGCGTAGAGCGACGCCTGTTCCTTGGTCAGGGTGCAGAACACCTTCATCTCCAGCTTTTCGGGCAGGTCGTCGATGATCGACTTGTCCGTCTTCAGCCGGCGCAGCACGAAGGGGCCGGTCAGGCTCTTCAGCCGGTTGATGGCGTCCTCATCGCGTCTCGTCTGGATCGGCACGAAGAAGTTGCGCTTGAAGGCGGTCTGGGTGCCGAGGAAGCCGGGGTTCAGGAACTCCATCAGCGACCACAAATCGCCCACGTTGTTCTCGACCGGCGTGCCGGTCAGCGCGACCCTGTAGCCGGATTTCATCGCGCGGGCGGCCTTGGCCTGCCGGGTTTCCGGGTTCTTGATGTTCTGCGCCTCGTCCAGGACCACGCCCGTCCATGGCACCGACTTCAGCGCTTCCGCGTCGCGCTGGAGCAGGGAATAGCTGGTGACGACAAGGTCGTGGCGGCGGCATTCACGGCGAAGCTCGGTGGCGGTCTTGGTCCGGGCGGCGCCGTGGTGGATCATGACCTTGAGCCTGGGCGCGAAGCGCGCCGCTTCCCGCTGCCAGTTGCCGACGACCGAGGTCGGGCAGACCAGCAGCACGGTGGGCCTGGACGATGCCGTCTCCCGGTCGTGCTGGATCAGGGCCAGCGTCTGGATCGTCTTGCCCAAACCCATGTCGTCGGCAAGGCAGGCACCCAGCTCCCAGCGCCGCAGGAAGGACAGCCAGGAATATCCCCGGGCCTGATAGGGCCGCAGGGTGGCGTCCAGCCCCTTGGGCGGGGGCAGGTCTTCGATCGGGTGCTTGCCGGTCAGGCGGCTCAGCAACTCGTCGATCCAGCCTTCGGCGGCGATGCCCCCGATATCGCTGTCGTCGCTGCCGCCCAGCGCCATACGCACCAGATCGCGGACGGTGGCCTGTTCGCCCCGCCGCTTGAGGCGCGCTGCCGCCTCCTTGATCTCGGCGGCGTCCAGCAGCACCCACTGGCCACGCACCCGGACCAGCGGGGTCTTCAGCCGGGCCAGCGCCATCAGGTCCTGAGCCGACAGCTTTTGGTCGCCCAGCGCCACTTCCCAGTCGAACTTGACCAGCTCGTCCAGCGACAGGCCGCTGCCGCCCTGCATCTTGGATGTCCGGACCTTGGCGCGGGCGCTGATCCGGGTCTTGGTCCCCTTGGCCGTCCACCACGACGGCAGCAGCACGCCGAAGCCCGCCTGCTCCAGCCCGGCGGCGTATTTCGTCAGGAAATCGACGGCGCCGGTGGCATCGGTCTCGAACCCCTCGGGAATGCCGCGCTTCAGGCTGGTCTCGACCGGCGGACACAGCCGGCCGGCCTGGGCGAACGACAGCAGCAGGAACTCCTTCAGGTCCGCCTTGCCACCGGTCAGCCGCGCCAGTTCGCTGCCGCCGCCGTCCCACAGGTCGGCGGCGGGTACCAGCAGGCTGGGGTCGTCATGGGGCTGGAGCAGGAAGCGCACCATCCACGGGCCGGCCGGGTTCACGACGGCCGTGGCGTTCTGGCCGTCCTCGCCGTCTTCCTGGCCGTCGTTCGGATCGGTGAGGACCAGCGGTTCCTCCAGCCGGAAGCACAGCCGGACCGGACTTCCCGCCGTCACGGCGACCGGGCGGCGCCACTGCCCGATCCGCTGCGCGAACTCGCGGATATCGGGTGCGCCGGCCTTCAGGGAGGCGTCGTCACCCGTCAGCGCTGCCAGCCAGCGGTCGTCCAGTGTTGCCCTCGACGGTTTCGGCAGCGCAGCCGGCTCCCGCCGGATCAGCCCGTCCGCCATCAGGGCGACGAACTCCGCCAGCACCGTAGCCGGCCCCGTGTCCGGCGCCGCCGCGACCGTTCCGGCCGAACGCGCCGCGTCCGGCATGGCATGCGCCAGCCGGGCCAGCGCCTGCGCGTCGCGCCCCAGGAAAGCAGGCCGCCATCTGGCGAAGGCGCTACCGTCGGCATTCATGACCAGATCGGGCAGCACCGCCCCGCGCGCCACGATGGCTCCGGCGAAGCGGAGCGCCATAGTCCAGTAGACCAGATCGGCGGCGGCGAACAGGCCGGGACCGAAGGTACGGTCGGACGGGCATTCGGTCAGCAGCTTGACGATGTCGGCCGCTTCCAGGCCCAGCGCCGTGGTCTCCCACGGCTGGAGGGTGACATCGCCCGGCTGTTCCGGTGGCTCCTCGACCAGCGGGCTGGAAGCGACCGGCCCCTCCGCCGTGGACGGCAGCCAGAGCGTTGCACGGTCCACGTCGGCTGCGAGGTCCATCAGTCCCGCGATCTCGTCCAGCGCTTCGGCGCCGATGTCGAACGGGTTGAACAGCGCCCTCGGTTGCCGGGGTTTACGTCCGCGCGGCGGAGGAAGCGGCACGGCGGTAGCCCGCGCCGTCTCGCCCCACAGCCACAGCCGGCCGGCATCGAAGGCCGCATGGAAAAAGACGCTCATATCCCTCGCTTGCCCAGGACCAGCTCCTCGATCCGTCCGATCTCCTCGATAAGGCCGTAGTAACGGTCCGTCCAGGCTTCGTCACCCTTCTTGCAGCCTTGCTCGTTGACCTCGCAGGTGTGGGCGGTGCAGATCGGGCGCAGGTGCGGGGCTACGGTGCAGCCGGCCGGTCCCATGAAGGGCAGGGTAGGATGCCAGCCCGGCTCCAGCCTGACGCCCCAGTGCTCGCGCGCGAAATCGGCGGCCAGATCGCAGTACATCGGCGCGCAGCAGGACAAGGGCTTGGCGCAGCGGCTGCCGGCGCATTCCGGTTCGGTATGGGCACCAAGTTCGGCGTACAGGGCGATCAGGCGCCGTCTCAAGTCATCGGCCATGGCAAATCGGGTACGGGGAAGGGTCGGCCAATGGTGCGGTTTCCGCCGGACGGAATCAATAGCGGGTCATCCGATCGATCGGATCTCTCCCGTATTTGCGGTGAGTGCCCTTTCAGGCAACCCATCGAACCCCAATCTGTTAATATGTTAACTATGGGCTGATGAAGCCGCGCGTCATCAGCGGTTTGCGTTTTCGTCCTCGTCGAGACAAGGAAGAGCAATGAAATCCTATAAAAGTCAGGTTGGATCAACGAACGATCTCAACTCTCTGATCGACGAGTATATCGCCAAGGGCAACAAGGTGACCCAATGCCCACCCGGCCCGTCGGAAGAAGTGGTTTACAAGAACCAGTATCGCCGCCGTCCGAAGAAAGCCGAAGCCAAGCCCGAGGAAGCTACACAGGAAGCGGGCGACCAGGAAGCGGACGGCCAGAAGGTCGCCGAAACCACAGAGGCCGCTTCGGAGTAATGAAGCCGTCCGACAGCCCCGGCGGATACCATTCCCGCCGGGCGGTGTCGGGGCAGGTCCTCGATGGACCGGCGCTCACGGACGAGAACCGGCTGAAACGCCGGTAAGTTCCGGCCGCGCTCGAATATTCGCCGTATCGCTTCCCAGCCGGCATTTACACAGTCTTATCGCCCCAGTCTTATCGCCCCAGTCTTATCGCCCCAGTCTTATCGCCGGTGCGATACCGGTCATGGGCTCGACGATCCCGATAACGGCCGCCCGGGCATACCCTGCCGCCACCAGGGCGTCGATGCAGGCGCCAGCCGCGGCCTCCGGAACTCCGGCCAGCAATCCGCCCGCCGTCTGAGGGTCGTAGAGAAGCTCCGGGGTTTTTCCGCCGGCGAGGCCTTCCGCTTCGGCATTGCCGGAATGCAGGGTGCTGCGAAGTCCGGTCTCCAGCATTTCCGATGCGCCGCCCAAAGCAGGCACCACGTCCGGGTCGATCCGGACATCGACATCGGATGCCTGCGCCATCTCCGCCAGATGACCGATCAGGCCGAAGCCGGTGACATCGGTGCAGGCGGTGGCGCCGTGATCGCCGAGGCAGCGCGCGGCCTGTCCCGAAGACTGTCCCATCGACGCCAGCGCCGCCACGATCCAGCGCGCCTTCGCTTCGCCCCTCATCGCGGCGGCCAGAAGCACGCCCGTCCCCAGCGGTTTGGTCAGGATCAGCCGGTCGCCGGGCTTCAAGCCGCCTTTGCGCAGGATGCGGTCGGGTGCGACCGAACCGCTGATCGTGAATCCGAGGGCGTGCTCCGGCCCTTCGGCGCTATGGCCGCCGACCAGCCGGGCTCCCGCCTGCTCCAGGACGTCCAGGCCGCCACGCAGCATCTGGAACAGATCGTCCTCGACGATTTCGGCGCCGGCCGGCGGAACGCAGGCGATGGCGAGCGCAGTTCGAGGCTCGGCGCCCATCGCGTGGATGTCGCCCAGCGCGTGGTTGGCCGCGATCCGGCCGAACAGGTAGGGATCGCTGGTGAAGGCGCGGAAGAAATCGACGGTCTGCACCATCAGTCCGCCGTCGTCGGGAGGACTCAGCACCGCCGCGTCGTCGCCGGCGTCCAGCCCATCCGGAGCCAGCCTGTCCAGCACGCGGCGGAGCAGGCGCGACGGCACCTTGGCGCTGCAGCCGGCGCAACGCATGTCCATGGGGGCCGCCGCCCTGCCGGGAGGCATGGCCGGCACGTTCTGGAACTTGTCCATGAACCGGCGGTCGATCCAGTCCTTCAGCCGCCAGACCCAGCGCCCCTCCGCCGAAAGGCTGCCGCGCGAGGCGACGGCATGCTTGTCGCCGGTCGTGATCAGCTTCAGGAACTTCGTCTGCGGCTCGAAGGGCCGCAAGGCCTCTCCCGCCAGCGCGCGGCGCAGGTTTGCGGTCAGCGGCGGTCCCTGCCGAACGGCGAACACGCCGGCCTTCTCGCGCGGGTAGGGCAGCACCGAGGCGACGTCGCCGACCGCGAATATCCGGGGATCGTTGACCGAGCGCAGCGTCGCGCCGACCGCGACGAAGCCCTTGTCGTCCAGCTGGAGACCGGTTTCCCGCAGCCACGGCGCCGCCCCGGCCTGGACGGCCCACAGCGCCTCGTCGAAGCGGATGCGCCGTCCGCCGGCGCAGAGCAGCGCTTCCGGCTCGACCCTGACGACCTCGGCGTCCTCGTGGACGGCGACGCCGCGTTCCCGCACGACGCGCCGGAAGGCGGCGCGTACCCGGTCGGTGTGTCCGGACAGCATTTGGCCAAGGGTCGCCAGGGCTACGCGCGGCCGGAACCGGGCGGTCCTGAACCGGTGGTCGATCGACAGCGCCAGTTCGACACCCGCAGCACCGCCGCCGACCACGACGATATCGAGCGGCCCGTCCGCCGCCGAGACCCGTTCCACCAGGGCGGCCCAGCGCCCGGCCAGCCTGTCCACCGGCTTGACCGGCGTCGCGTGCTCGGCCGCACCCGGCACGTCATGCGCCCTGGGCGTCGATCCGATGTCGAGCGACAGCAGGTCGTAGCGGATGGGAGGGCGGTCGCGCAGATGGACCGTCCGCGCCGTCCGGTCGATCCCGACCGCTTCCGCATGGATCAGCCGGGCACCGGCGAAGCCGGCCAGCTTCATCACGTCGATGTGGCAGGCGTCGTGATCGTAGTGCCCGGCGATGAAGCCGGGCAGCATGCCGGAATACGGCGTCTCGACATCCCGGGCCACCAGCGTCAGCCGGACGCCGCCAACCGGCTTCATGCCGAAGCTCTTCAGCACCTGAACGTGGGAATGGCCACCCCCGACCAGCACCAGCTCCCTCGTCACGGGCTCCACCTGTCGCAATTCGTCACTCCGGCATCGGCAATCGAGGGGTCGCCCGACCAGCTCAGGAGTCGGTCGACCCCGACAGGCTTAGCTAGCTGGACGGCCGCAATATTCCAGGGTCGTGAAGCGCCCGGAGATCGTGTACGGCGCGCCGGGCCTCAGGATGAACTCGCTGACGCCCTTCGGCTTCTGCGGGTTCGCGGTATCGCTGGCCGGAGCCCAGTCGTAGGTGTACCCCAGCCGTGTCCAGGGCGCACCCGAAACGCTGTAGGACTTGGCGAAGTTGCCGGTGAACCACGTCCTGTAATCGTCTACGTCGCTTGCGGCATCCACTTCGCAGCGGTTGTCGTCCACCTCGCGGTCGGGGCAGGGGCGCATCATGTCCTTGGGCGATACCCACATCTCGACGAAGCGGGCGTTCTTGCCGGTCGGCGGCAGTCCGATGAGCTGAAGCAGGCGGTTGGTGATCGCGGCGTTGTCGCGGGTGCCCAGGGCGCGGCAGAAGTCGCGCACCTGCGGGACGGCCGTCACCCACATCATCGTGCCCCAGCTCGGCGGCGCCGATTTGTCGGCCGGCAGGTCCTCCGGCTGCGAATAGTAGCGCTGGAACGCATCTTCCGACATCCAGGACACCACCTTGACCCGTGCATCCGGGCTGTCGTTTTCCCAGCGCAATGCCGTGTTGTCGCGCCGGATCGGAATCAGGTGATCGTCGATCTTGGCCGGGGTTGGCACCGCCGCGTCGGAGATCGCCTCGATGAACCGCTTCTGGGGGTCGGCCCCATCGGGAGAAGCGGCCGATGCCGTGCCGGCGAAGACGGAGAACCCAGCGGCCAGCGCCGCGCGAAGAATTTTGCCCATATCCATGTGCCTTGCCTGAATGGATATCGGCCGGCACGGGATCGGGCCGGCCCGGCATCGTCCGCTCTACTCGACGGACGTGCCGGACCTTTGCCTACAGCTTAGACGTATATAAAAGGTATAAGGGCTACGCTAAAAGGCATATCAGCGCAGCCAGCCGCGCTCCTCGATCATCTCGACGGTGCGGCGGACGACGGTTTCCATGTCGGCGCCCTCGGCCCGCCATCCGTCGCGCGCCCGCGACAGCTCGTCCAGGTGGTCTTCCCAGTCCGGCTGGAACAGGTCTTCCAGGTAGCGGCGGAGCCGCTGGGCAAGGCCGGGGCTGCGGCCGCCGGTCGAGATCGACAGCAGCAGGTCGCCGCGCCGGACCTGCGACGGCGTGTGGAAGTCGCAGAGCGGCTTGACGTCCTCGACATTGACCAGCCGCCCCAGCGCCCGGCAGCGTGCCGCCATCCCGGCGGCGACGCCGGGCTCGATATCGACGATGTAGATTACCTGGAAAGCCGCCAGATCCTCGTCCGTCGGCAGTCGGCGGATCAGCCGCTCGCCCGCCAGCGCCGCCAGCGCCGTGTCGTCGCTTTCCGAAAAGACGGTCAGCCGCCGCGCCCCGGCCTGGATGAACTGCGTCAGCCGCTTCGTCGCCAGCGGGCCTGAGCCGACCAGCGCCACCGGAACGATCTCCAGGTCGAGGACGATGGGAAACACGTCAGATAGCCTCCACCAGCTTGCGTTCCGCCTTGCCCGGGATAGCGGCTCCGGCATCTTTCGACACCAGCGCCGTCACCCGGTCCAGCCCGAGACGATACAGGAAATCGCCGAAGCCTTCCCCGGTATTCCAGGTCCTGGCGAACTCCGCGAAGAGCGGGGCCAGTGTCTCCGCGACGTCGTTTTCAGGAACACGGTCGAGCAGTCTCCAGTTCAACCGCGTCCCTTCGAAATCACCGCCGGCGTAGAGCGCGAAATACCCCGGCATGCGGCCGACCAGCCCGATATCGCCGGCATAGGGCCGGGCGCAGCCGTTCGGGCAGCCGGTGATGCGGATGCTCAGGCGTTCCTGCGCCAAGCCATAGCGTGCCATCACCTCGGCGATGGCGTCGATCATGGGTGTGCGGATACGCTCCGCCTCCGTCAGCGCCAGGCCGCAGGTCGGCAGTGCCGGGCAGGCCATCGACCAGCGATGGACCGGCAGCAGGTCCGATGCGAGCTTGACGCCGTGGCCGCGCAGGGCCGCTTCGATCGCTTCCCGGTCGCCGTCCACGATATCCGCCAGGATCAGGTCCTGGGTCGGCATCAGGATCAGCGCCGGTTCGAACGATCTTACGACCTCGCGCAGGCCCGTGCGCAACGTCACCGGTCCGGCATCCTGGATGCGCCCGCTGGGAACCGGCAGGCCGAGATACCAGCGCCCGTCGCCCTGGGGATGCCAGCCCAGATGGTCGACCACCTTGAACGGCGGCATCGGGCGCGGATCCTCCAGCGGATGGCCGAGTTCCCGCTCTATCTCGCCCTTGAACCAGTCGAGGCCGCGCTTGTCGATGGTGTATTTCAGACGGGCGTGGCGCCGGTTCGTCCGGTCTCCGTAATCGCGCTGGACGGCCACCACGGCCTCGATTGCCGGAATCAGGTCGTCCGGCTCGACGAAGGCGACGAAGCTCGCCAGCCGGGGGTATGTCGCCGGCTTGTTGTGCGTCATGCCGAGACCGCCGCCGACCGCGAAGTTGTAGCCGGTAAGCCGGTCGCCGTCGAACAGCGCCACGATGCCGAGGTCGTTGGTCAGCACGTCGACCGAATTGTCGTCCGGCGTGGCCAAGCCGATCTTGAACTTGCGGGGCAGATACGTGGAGCCGTAGAGCGGCTCGGACTCGGGCTCACCGTCATCGAGCCTCTCCCCGTCCAGCCAGATCTCGTGATAGGCGCGGGTATGCGGCAGGAGATGGTCCGATATGCGTTTCGCATCGGCCGCCAGCCGTTCGTTGACCGGGCTGCGGACGGGAGCGGGCTGGGCCGTGACGTTGCGGACCACGTCGCCGCAGGCGCCCAGCGTCGTGATCATGGTCCGGTTGATCTCGGCGATCGCGGATTTCAGGTCGTCCTTGATGACGCCGTGGAACTGGATCGCCTGCCGGGTCGTGATGCGCAGCGTATTATTCGCGCGGCGGCCGGCAAGATCATCCAGATCGAGGTATTGACGCGCCGTCAGGCGTCCCGCCGGAATCCGGGCGCGGACCATGAATTCCCATTTCTTCTCCGCCTTCTGTTGCTTCAGCTCGGTCGCGGAGTCGCGATCGTATCCCTGATAAGTCCCGTGAAATTTAAGAAGATTGTATTCATCTTCACTGAACTTTATGGAATCGCTGTTCAAGGTCTGCCGAATGCTGCCTCGGAGGAGCACGCTTGCCTGCTTGACGCCTTCGACTTGCGACGGTTTGGCGGGTTGCGCAGTCGGTTTGGCGGTTGGAGGAAGGCTGGAATTCTCTGACATGGCAAAGCTGCTTGTTCACTGGAATAGACAGGGGAATAGACAGGTCGTTCTGCGGTCCGTGTTATAAAGTGAGCTCTTCCGCAGAATTCAACACACTTTTCATGTGTGAAAACCTGCATTGACTCAGTGTCGCATGTTAAACGCATTGCATAATCACGGGGAGATCGCTAGATTGCAATTGCGAGATGAGAAGACTCGCAACTGTTTTTGGATCGAACCGAGCCATGATCGAACTGGCGGAAACTCAGCAAGCAACGGACTTTTCGGCCCTTCAGGCTCGCTACGACGGGCTTTCCGGCAGCGATCTCCTACGCCCGATGATCGAGCTGGAATTCCACAGGAAAATCGCGTTGGTTTCTTCGTTCGGGACCGAGGCAGCCGTCCTGCTGGCCCTCGCGGCGGAGATCGATCCCGGTATTCCGGTCGTCTTCCTGGATACCGGCAAGCTGTTCGGGGAAACGTTGCGCTATCGCGATACCCTGATCAAGAAGCTCGGGCTGACCGACGTCCGCACGGTCGAACCCGATCCGGTCGAACTGAAGGCCGCAGATCCGGAAGGCTTGCTGTGGCAATCCCGGCCCGACGCCTGTTGCCATGTCCGCAAGACCATTCCCCTGGAACGGGCGCTCAAGGGGTTCGACGCCTGGATCACGGGGCGCAAGCGCTTCCAGGCTTCCACCCGTGCCGCCCTGTCCGGTATCGAACTGGATGTGGACGGCAAGATCAA
>NZ_JCACHA010000573.1:0-2535 GCF_059503625.1 Skermanella sp. | reverse complement strand
GGCATCCTGGCCGCGCGACCGGATCGAGGCGGAGTTCGAAAAGCGTGGGCTGCCGCGTCATCCCCTGGAAGCCGACGGCTTCCTGTCGATCGGGTGCATGCCCTGCACCGACCGGGTCGCCCCCGGACAGGATCCCCGGTCCGGCCGTTGGGCCGGGCTCAACAAGACCGAGTGCGGCATCCACATGTCCGCCGCGTCACGCAACTCGTCACCTATTTGATACGGTGGAATTTCTGAAATGACCGATCTCGACCAACTGGAAAGCCAGAGCGTCTATATCCTGCGCGAGGCGTTCAACAAGATCGACCGTCTCGCTCTCCTGTGGTCGATCGGCAAGGACAGCAACGTCCTCCTGTGGCTGGTGCGCAAGGCGTTCTTCGGCAAGGTGCCGTTTCCGGTCGTCCAGCTCGACACCGGGATGGAACTGCCGGAGGTCTACGAGTTCCGCGACGTGACGGCGCGCGACTGGGACCTGGACCTGGTGATCGAGCAGTGCCCGCCGGAAAGCGAGATGGACCCGACCCTGCCGCCGGCCACCCGCGCCGCCGCCCGCAAGACCGAAGGGCTGAAGGCGCTGCTTCGCCGAGAGCAGTATCAGGGCATCTTCGTCGGCATCCGCCGCGACGAGCAGGCGACCCGCGCCAAGGAGCGGGTGTTCAGCCCGCGCGCGCTGGACGGCGTTTGGGATTTCAAGGACCAGCCGGCCGAGTTCTGGGACCACTACAAGACCCGGTTCGCCGAAGGGACCCATGTGCGCATCCATCCCCTGCTGCACTGGACCGAACTGGACATCTGGCGCTATTCCAAGCGCGAAGGCATTCCGATCGTACCGCTGTATTTCGCCCGTGACGGCAAGCGGTACCGCTCGCTCGGCGAGAAGAACATCACATTCCCGGTGGACAGCAGCGCCGCCAATATCGACGAGATCATTTCCGAACTGGAAATAACCCGGACGCCCGAGCGGGCCGGCCGGTCCATGGACAACGAGACCGAAGACGCCTTCGAGCGTCTGCGCAGCTCCGGGTATATGTAAGATGACCACTCCCGTATCCGAGATCCCCGCGTCGATGCGCCGTCAGGCCCGCATCGTCATCGTCGGCCACGTCGATCACGGCAAATCCACCCTGATCGGCCGCCTGCTCAACGACACCCAGAGCCTGCCCGACGGCAAGGTCGAGGCGGTCCGCGAGATGAGCCGCCGGCGCGGCATGCCGTTCGAGTGGTCCTTCGTGATGGATGCGCTCCAGGCGGAGCGCGACCAGGGCATCACCATCGACACGACGCAGATCCATTTCCGCACCAAGCAGCGGCCCTATGTGATCATCGACGCGCCCGGCCATACCGAGTTCCTGAAGAACATGGTGACCGGCGCGTCCAGCGCCGACGCGGCCCTGCTGGTGATCGACGCCGGTGAAGGAGCCCTGGAGCAGTCGCGCCGCCACGCCTATCTGCTGCACCTTCTCGGCGTCAAGCAGGTCGCCGTGATCGTCAACAAGATGGACATGGTGGAGTTCTCGCAGGACCGCTTCGACGACGTCTCCGCCGAGATCCGCGCCTACCTGAACGAGATCGGCGTCGCTCCCGGCGTCATCGTCCCGATTTCCGCCCGGCATGGCGACAACGTGGTGACCCGGTCCGAGAACCTGCCCTGGTTCAAGGGTCCGACCCTGGTCGAGGCGCTTGACGCCTTCAAGCCGGTCGCATCCGAGGACGAGCTGCCGCTGCGCATGCCGATCCAGGACGTCTACAAGCCGGACGAGCGCCGCATCCTGGCCGGCCGGATCGAGACGGGGCGTCTCCGCGTCGGCGACACGCTTCACTTCTCGCCGATCAACCGGACCGCGAAGATCGTCAGCATCGAGGCGTGGAACCGCGAGACCGCGATCACCGCAACCGCCGGCCAGTCGATCGGCATCACGCTCGACCAGCGCATCTTCGTCGAGCGCGGCCATGTCGCCAGCCTCGTCAGCCAGTGCCCGATCGAGTCGCACCGCCTGACCGTCCGCCTGTTCTGGCTGGCGACCAACCCGCTGACCGCCGGCAAGACCTATACCCTGAAGCTCGCCACGGCGGAGCATCGCGTCAGCGTCGAGAAGATCGTCGAAGTCCTCAACATCGACGACTTGACCGCCGGCTCTGCCGACAAGGTCAGCCGCAACGAGATCGCCGACGTCGTCCTGCACAGCCGCAGCCTCATAGCGGTCGATCTGGCGATCGACCTGCCGCGCACCGGTCGCGGCGTCCTGCTGGACGGCAACGACGTCGTCGGCGGCTTCGTCGTGACCCAGGCCGATGCGGTCGATGCCCGCAACCTCCAGCGGGTCGAGCATGCCGTCACCCCGACCGAGCGGTCGCGCGCCAACGGCCACCACGGCGCCGTGCTGTGGCTGACCGGACTGTCCGGGGCCGGCAAGTCGACCATCGCGATGGGGCTTGAGCGCACCCTGTTCGAGCGCGGCCGGCAGGTCTATGTCCTGGACGGCGACGGCGTCCGCCAGGGCCTCAACGGCGATCTCGGCTTCTCCCCCGAAGACC
>NZ_JCACHA010000572.1:0-20389 GCF_059503625.1 Skermanella sp. | reverse complement strand
AGCGGCGCGGACGTATCGGTTCTTCGGTGGCACTTCAGCTCCCCCTCTTCATTTCCCGGAATGCCGCGTTCATGCGGCTGGCGCGGGGCGGCGGCAGCGTCATGGCGCTGAACGTCGCCGGCATGGCGCAGGCGCTGCTGCTCCAGGTCGTGCTGGCGCGCCTGCTGGGCCACGAGGGTTACGGCCAGTTCGCCTATGTGATGGCCTGGATCAACATCCTGGTCTACGTCGCCGTGATGGGACACGACTCGCTGGCCATGCGCAGCGTGGCCGCCCATCATGCCCGGCAGGAATGGGCGCTGCTGGCCGGCGTGCTGCGCCATGCCACCATCCTCGTAGGGACGCTGAGCATCGCGCTTTCCTCGCTCGGCGCCTTGCTGGTCTGGAAGGGGCATGAAGTCCCCGACGATCTCGCCGCCACCTTCCTGGCCGGTTTCGTCGTGCTGCCGCTGCTGGCGCTGCTGCGGCTGAATGCCTCAGTGCTCTACGGCCAGGGGCGCGTCGTGCTCGGCACCGCGCCCGAACGACTCGGGCGGGATGCGGTCGTGCTGGCGCTCACCGGCATGGCCGTGCTGATCGCGGCGCCGCTGACCCCGCCGGCGGTGATGGGATTCGTCGCGATCGGCGGCGGCGGCGCGCTGGTCCTGATCCTCTATCTGCGGCGGCGGATCGCGGTTCTTCCCGCCGAGGCGCCGCGCGCAGTCTATATGCGCCGCAAGTGGATCGCCTCCGCCTTCGTCCTGGGCCTCACCGGCGGCAGCCAGCTCCTGCTTCAGCGCAGCGACGTCCTGATGATCGGCTGGCTGGTGACGGCGGCGGATGCGGGCGTCTATGTCGTCGCCTGCAACGTGGCCGAGCTGGTGCTCTTCCCGTTCCTGGCCGTCAGCTCGATCGTGGCGCCGTCCTTCGCGGCGCACTACGCACGCGGCGAACGCGCGGAGATCGCCTCCTTCATGAGGACGACGACGCTGAGCACGCTGGCCGGCTCGCTGCTGATCGGCATCCCGCTTTTCGTGCTAGCGCCCTGGATCCTCGGGCTGTTCGGTCCCGAATTCGTGGACGGCGCCAACGCCGCGCGCATCCTGATGTTCGGCATCTGCCTGCGGGCGGTGATCGGACCTTCGCATCTGATGCTGACCATGACGGGCCACGAAAGCCACGCGTTGTGGGCGCTGGGCTGTGCCGCCGCGGCCAATATCGCGCTCAACCTCGTCATGATCCCGGCCTTCGGGATCGAGGGTGCTGCCTCGATGACGACCCTCGCTCTGCTCGGCAGCCAGATCGCAATGGCGATCATGGCGTGGCAGAAGATTGGCGTCGCTCCGGCGCTGCTGCCGCGGATGCTGATGCCGAAGTCGGGCGGGCCGCCTGCCGGCTGGCGCGGCCCCGCTTCCAATGCGCCGGAATCAGAAGGGCTATGACTGAGTTGCGCTGGCGCTCCCCTATCGACTGGCCCATATAGCCCGCCGTACGGAACAGACCGAGGTTTTTGGATGACGATCTTGATAACAGGAGCCGCCGGCTTCATCGGCTCCCATGTCGCCCAGGCGCTTCTGGCGCGCGGCGACCAGGTGGTCGGCATCGACAATCTCAACGATTACTACAGCGTCGCCCTCAAGCGCGCCCGTCTCGAACAGCTCGAAGGAAAATCCGGTTTCCGCTTCATCCAGGCGGATGTCAGCGACAGGGAATCGATCGGCAGCGTGCTCGCACAGGTCAAGGCCGGCGGCGAAGACATCACCGGGATCGTCCATCTGGCGGCCCAGGCCGGTGTACGCTACTCGCTGGAAAACCCGTACGCGTACGCCGACGCCAACGTCATGGGACAGGTCGTCATGCTGGAGGCGGCGCGCAGCCTCGACCGGCTGGACCACTTCGTCTATGCCAGCTCCTCGTCGGTCTACGGCTCCAACACCAAGCTGCCGTTCTCGATCGACGACCCGGTGGATCACCCGGTATCGCTCTACGCCGCGACCAAGCGGGCGGGCGAGCTGATCACCCACAGCTTCAGCCATATCCACAAGCTGCCGGCGACCGGCCTGCGCTTCTTCACGGTCTACGGTCCCTGGGGCCGTCCCGATATGGCGGCCTATCTCTTCTGCGACGCCATCATGGCGGGCCGTCCGATCCGCGTCTTCAACGAAGGCCGGATGGAGCGCGACTTCACCTATATAGACGACATCGTCGCCGGCGTCGTGGCGGCGCTGGACCGTCCGGCCACTCCGGACGAGCGCGGCGTCCCGGTCCGGCTCTACAACCTCGGCAATCACCGGTCGGAAAACCTCCTCCACTTCATCTCGGTGATCGAGGACGCCCTGGGCCGCAAGGCGGAGAAGAGCCTGGAGCCGATGCAGGCCGGCGACGTGCCGGCCACATATGCCGATATCGCAGCGACCCGGCGCGACCTGGGCTTCGATCCGGCGACCCCGATAGAAGTGGGTATCCCCCGGTTCGTGGCGTGGTACAAGGCCTATCACGGCATCGTCTGACGCCACAACTCCTGCTGATGGGCCGAAAGCGGCCCGGATACCCTGATGATCGATGCCCTTGGCCTGTTCGAAGTAGCGTTGCTTGCCGGTACCGCCGGTTTGTCCTGGATGGCGACGGGTGCCGTCCTGCACTACCTGCGCCGCAACGCGATCCTCGACCATCCCAATGAACGCAGCAGCCATAAGATCCCGACACCGCGCGGCGGCGGCTGGGGGATCATGCTGACCCTGTTGCCCGCGATGGCGCTGATCGGCTGGATCGTCGGCCATTTCGACCACGTCCTTCCCGCCTTCGCCGGCGCCGTCGGCCTGATGGCGATTTCCTGGATGGACGACCGGCGCAGCCGGCCGGCCGGGCTGCGGTTCGGGATGCAGATCGCGGCGGTCGCGGTCGGGCTGGCGGCCCTGCCGCCGAGCGCCCTGGTCTTCCAGGGCTGGCTGCCGTTCTGGCCCGACCGGATCTTTGCTGCGGTCGGCTGGCTGTGGTTCGTCAACCTGTTCAACTTCATGGACGGCATCGACGGCTTGGCGGGGAGCGAAGCGTTCTCGATCGGCATCGGGCTGGCGGTCGTCGCCGTCGTCGCGAACCTGGGCTATGTCCCGCTGTGGCTGGCGCTGGCGGCGGCCGGCGCCGCACTGGGCTTCCTGGGTTGGAACTGGCATCCGGCCAAGGTCTTCATGGGCGATGTCGGCAGCGTGCCCCTGGGCTTCATCCTGGGCTGGCTGCTCCTGGCGACCGCCGCCTCCGGCCAATGGGTCGCGGCGGTGCTGGTGCCGCTCTATTTCCTGGCGGACGCCACCTTCACTCTGCTGCGCCGCCTGTTCGCCGGCAAGCGCATCTGGGAAGCGCACCGCGAGCACATCTACCAGCGCGCCGTCCAGGCAGGCCACAGCCACTCCGACGTCGTCCTCAAGGTGATCGCCGCCAACGCCGTGCTGGTGGCGCTCGCCGCAGCATCGGCCGGCATCGGCTGGCTGGCGCTGCCGCCCGGTCTCGCCCTCGTCCTGGGCCTCATGATCTGGCTGCCCCGGCCTGCCCGGAGGGCATGATGCGCATTCTCGTCACCGGCGCCAACGGCTTCGTCGGCTCGGCGCTGATCCCGATCCTCTCCAGCCGCGGCCACCGGATCCGCGCCTCGGTCCGCCGTCCCGGCGTAACACCCGTTCCGGACACCGTCGTCACCGGGGAGATCGGCCCCGATACCGACTGGAGCCGGGCGCTGGAAGACATCGATATCGTCGTCCATCTGGCGGCGCGCGTCCATCAGATGGACGATCCGGCCGACCCCGATCTGGTGATCGGCGCCTATCGCCGGATCAACGTCGAGGGAACGCGCCGTCTGGCCGAAGCCGCCGCCGCGGCCGGCGTCCGCCGCATGGTCTTCGTCAGCACCATCAAGGCCGTCACCGAGAACAGCAGCGATACCCCGGTGACCGAGGCCATGCAGCCGGCGCCCGAAACGCCCTATGGGATCTCCAAGCTGGAAGGCGAGCAGGCCCTGGAAGCGGTCGGCGCCCGGACCGGGCTGGAAACCGTCGTGCTGCGCCCGCCGCTGGTCTACGGCCCCGGCGTCGGGGCCAATTTCCTGCGCCTGCTGACGATCTGCCGGAACGCGCTGCCGCTTCCGCTCGGCGCCATCCACAATCGCCGCAGCCTTGTCTTCGTGGAGAACCTGGCGGGCGCCATCGCCTGCTGCGCCGAGCATCCCGCCGCGGCAGGCGGCCGCTTCCTGGTCCATGACGGCAAGCCGCTCTCGACGCCGGAGCTGATCCGGTCGCTGGCCGCCATCATGGACCGCCCGGCGCGGCTGTTCAGCGTTCCGCCCGTGCTGCTGCGCGGCGCCCTCACCGTGATCGGGCGCGGCGACGCCTACGACAGGCTGGCGGCATCGCTCGAACTGGACGACCGGCACCTGCGCAGAACCTTGAGCTGGCAACCGTCCTGGTCGCAGGAAGACGGCTTGCGCCTCACCGCCGAATGGTTCAATGCTTCGGCTGATTTAACCAATGGTACCAGTTGATTCGATGAAGATGGATCGCTCCGGGCTCGCCTATCTGCACGATGTCCTGATGACGGGCCTCGCCTTCGTCGCGGCTTTCTACATGCGCGTCGGCGATCAGCTTTTCGGATACCACTTCGACGGGCTGGTCCAGGGCCTGCCGGTGGTCATGCTGACCGGGGCCATCACCTACCGCCTGTTCGGCCTGTATCGCGGCATCTGGCGCTACGCGTCGACGCCCGACCTGATCCAGGTGACCAAGGCAGCGACCATCGTTTCGGTGGTGTCCGTCCTCCTGCTGTTCCTGCTGACCCGGCTCGACACGATCCCGCGCTCCATCCCGGTGATCCAATGGTTCGTGCTGCTGATCCTGCTCGGCGGCCCGCGCTTCGCCTACCGCCTGTTCAAGGACCGCCGGTTGTCCCTGTCGGACCTGTCGGGCAACGACATCCGCATCCCCGTGCTCCTGGTCGGCGCCGGCGACGGCGCCGACCAGCTGATCCGCGCCCTGTCCCTGTCGCCGCAGGCGGTCTACCGCGTCGTCGGCCTGGTGGACGACAAGGGCGGGCGCGTCGGCCGGGCGATCCGGGGCGTGCCGGTGCTGGGCGACGTCGACTCGCTTCCCGCCGTGGTCGAGAGCTTGCACGCACGCGGCATAAAGCCGCAGAAGCTGGTCGTCACCAAGCAGGAGTCCGAGACGGACCGCGATCTGATCCGACGCCTGCTCGACCTGTCCGAGCCGCTCGGCCTCTCCCTGAACCGGCTGCCCAATCTGACGGAGTTCAAGGACGCCCTTGGCGAAGGCAAGATCGAGCTGCGCCCGGTCGCGGTGGAAGATTTGCTGGGCCGGCCGCAGACCGTGCTGAACCGCGACGCCATCGCCGGCCTGATCGCCGGCCGGCGCGTGCTGGTGACGGGTGCCGGCGGCACCATCGGCAGCGAGCTGACGCGCCAGATCGCGGCGCTTGGCCCGGCCGAGCTGACCATGGTCGATGCCGGGGAATTCAACCTCTACACGATCGACGGGGAAATCCGCGGCCGCTTCCCCGGCCTGCCCTGCAACAGCGTGATCGCCGACGTCCGCGACCGCAGCCGCATCGCGGCGCTGTTCCAGCAGACCCGCCCCGACCTCGTCTTCCACGCGGCGGCCCTCAAGCACGTCCCCCTGGTGGAAGCCAACCCGGAGGAGGGCGTGCTGACCAACGCGATCGGCACCCGCAACGTCGCCGACGCCGCCCGGACCGCCGGCACGCGGGCGATGGTCCTGATCTCCACCGACAAGGCGATCAACCCGAGCAGCGTCATGGGCGCCACCAAGCGGGTGGCGGAGGCCTATTGCCAGTCGCTCGACCTGACTCCCGGCGCCGAGGGCGCCAGCACCCGGTTCATGACCGTCCGCTTCGGCAATGTGCTGGGGTCGAGCGGGTCGGTCGTCCCGCTGTTCCAGCGCCAACTGGCATCCGGCGGTCCGCTGACCGTCACCCATCCGGACATGCGGCGCTACTTCATGACGGTGCGCGAAGCGGTCGAACTGGTGCTCCAGGCCTCGGCCTACGGCTCCGCCCATCCCAACGGACGCGGCCGGATCTTCGTGCTGGACATGGGGGAACCGGTCAGGATCGTCGATCTGGCGCGCAACATGATCCGGCTTGCCGGCCTGCGCCCCGACAAGGACATCCGGATCGAGTTCACCGGCCTCCGCCCCGGCGAGAAGCTGTTCGAGGAACTGCTGTCGGAGGGCGAGACCCCGACCCAGACCGAAGCGGACGGGGTCTTCCAGGCATCTCCCCGCGTCATCGACCACGCCCTGATCAACAAGACCATGGGCGAGCTGGAACAGGCAGCCCGCGCCGGCGACCGTCCCAGGACGATGTCGATCATCCGCACCCTCGTCCCCGACCATACGGCCGAAGCGGCGATAGCCCACCCGGCTCCCCAAACCCGCCAGGAACTGGGCACACCCTGACATGACTTCCCATGACAGGACGCCGCGGGCCGCCCCGGCGCGCTTCGCAGCCGTCTACCTGACAGCCATCCTGCTGGCCCCGCTGGTGTCCGTCACCGTGCCGCGCGGTCTGGCGCCCCTGCTGATCGCCGCTTCCGTCATCGGCACCGTGATGTTCCGGCTGGACACCGGCCGCTGGCCGGTGCCGTCGGCCCGCTGGCTGCTGATCCTGGGCGGCTTCCTGATCTACTGCGCCGGCACCGCGCTCTGGAGCATCCGGCCGGCGCAAAGCCTGAAGCAGACATGGGAGCTTGCCTATGCGCTGATCCCGGCCCTGCTGATGGCGACGGCGGCGGTCCAGGCCAAGGTACCGCTGGTCGACAGCCGGCGGGTCCGCTGGTTCCTGCTGGCCTATTTCGCCGCGGTCATCCTGCTGATGCTCGACCTGCTGCACGGGTTGCCGGTCTATCTGGCGATGCGCGGCGGCGAGGCTCGCGATCCGGCGCTGGAAGGCTCCCTGATCAACCGGAACATGGTCGCGATGGCGGCGCTCTGCTGGCCGGCCTTCCTGGCGTTCTGGCTCCGGCGCGAATGGGGGGCCGCGGCCCTGCTGCCGGTCGGGATGATCGTCCTGGTGACGGGCGGCAGCAGCGAATCGGCGATGGTCGGGCTGCTGGTCGGCCTCATCACGCTGTCCGTCGCCATGGTGGCGCCCAACTTCACGCGCATCGCCCTTGGCGTCGGCGTGATCGTCACCTTCTTCGGGACCATTCCGGCCATGGAATGGCTTTACAGCCTCGACCTGATCGACCGGGGAACTCTGCCGTTTTCGTTCCTGCACCGGATCGAGATCTGGCATTACGCATCCAACCTCGTGTTCGAACGACCTCTGTTCGGCTGGGGCCTGGATTCGTCGCGCTCCATCGCCGAAAAGGTGATCCTGGAGCGCGGCGGCTACGAGTTCCCCGTGCTGCCGATCCATCCGCACAACGCGGTCCTCCAGGTCTGGCTGGAACTGGGGCTGGTCGGGGTCGGCTTCGGCATCGCCATCGGCCTGACCGTCCTGCGCGGCATCCGCGATCTTCCCCGCCCGAGCCAGCCGGTGGCGCTCGCGGCCTTCGCCGGATCGATGGCGATGCTGTCGGTCGCCTATGGGGTCTGGCAGGTCTGGTGGCTCGCGGCGCTGATCCTGTCGATGCTGATGATCCACGTGCTTGCGCGTTCGTCGCGAGTTGGATAGCTTCGGCAAAGCTGATCGTACCGGCCATGCCGGCTGATTCGGGTCCATGAATATCGTCGGGTGGCTGATGCCGTCGTTCAAGAAATTCCCGCTCGCCGGGTGGGGGCTTCTGCTCTCCCTGACGCTGCTGCCGGGCTGCGGCTACCAGCCGCTCTACGGTGCCAATACGCCGGCGGCCCAGCAACTGCCCCTGGTGCAGATCAACAACATCCCCGACCGCCTGGGCCAGCAGCTCCGCAACAACCTGATCGACAAGTTCTATCGGGACGGCCGCCCCGCCTCGCCCGAATACACGCTCGACATCTCGCTGGTCCCCAACGTCTACAAGCTGGGCATCGCCCTGGACGACAGCGCCACCCGTGCGGAACTGAGCCTTGCGGCGAACTACACGCTCCGCAACATGCAGGGTGCCGCCGTCCTCAGCGGCACGACGACGTCGGTGACCAACTTCAACATCCTGCGCAGCCAGTACGCGACCCTGATCGGGGAGCGGGACGCCTATGACCGCAGCGTCGTGCAGGTCTCCGAAGACATCACCCGCCGCGTCTCGCTGTTCTTCAACCGCGCCCCGGTGACCGCCAGCGCGCAATAATACCAAGGCCGGAAAGTTCCGGCCTGCCGACGCGTCGATGTCGGGCTGAAGAGGCCCGGCCTGCGAATCGACCTTGCGTCGGCATCGGTTTTTCCTGCGGGAACGTTTTCAGCCAGCGTCATCTGTGGGCCGAGCCTCTTCAGCCCGGCACCAATGCCCCTGATCGGATCAAGGCATAACCCGATCAGGACGCCGTGCGGCTCGTCGTAGAGGCGCCGCTGAGGATCGGCGCTTCCACTTCGCCCAGGTTGCGGAAGACCAGCCGGAAATAGATGGTGTCGCCGCCCTCTTCGCCGGACCGCACCGTGTTGTCGCGCTGGCCGATCAGCTGGAACGTGAAGCACTCGTCGGTGTATGTCAGCGACGCGCTGGTGCTGCGCAGCTTGTTGTCGGCCGCCTGCAGGTCACGGTTCTGAGCGACGGAAACCGACCAGTGTTCCGAGAAGTTCGAGCTGAGCGACGTCGTCAGGTACTCGCGCCGGGGCTCCGTGTCGCCCGTGGTCGGGCGGTCGCGGTAATAGTAGTTGGCTCCGGCGCGCAGCAGCGGAACGCCCGCACTGATCCGGAACTGCTGGACCTGCGCTTCCAGGTCTTCTTCCGCCAGCTGGAAGTCGTATTGAAGGTCGAGATAGGGACCGGGTGAAACCCGGATGCGGCCTACGATATCCGAATAATCCTTGCCGAGCCCCGAAGCGACCAGCGTCGCGTCGTCATTGTTGGACAGCTGATAGCTCTGGCCCAGGAAGAACTCCGAGAAACCGCCGCCGAAGCCGTAGACGCCCGTGTTGACGCCATAGGTGACGCGGGTGCCCGAGTCGAGCCGGTCCACGCCGGGGAAGCGGTTGGTGCGGAACAGGTTGGTCGGGCTCAGCTCGATGTCTTGGCTGTCCTCGTTCGGGATGTCGTCCTGGTCCTTGAGGGAGGGCGAGGTGGTAAAGGACACGATCGGCTCGACCACGTGCTGAACCGACCCGATCTGGCGCGCTACCGGATAACGCACCGTCACCTGCCCCTGCGGGAACAGCCGCAGGTCGGTGTCGGTCGTGCCGCGTCCCGTCGGATCGTCCGGCCGGACATAGTCGGTGACATAATAGGCGTCGCTGCGCAGGGTGCCGCTGACCGTCGTGATGAACCCGGTATCGGCCATGAACTCCCGCTGCCAGCCCGCTTCGACCGAGGCGCGCTGGGTATCGCGCCCTTCCGACCGCTGGAGGCCCACCAGTCCCAGGTCCAGCGACCAGCGGCCGCCCAGCACCGAGTCGGGTTCGCCGAGCAGCTGGGCCTCGGCCATCGGGATCACGAAGGGCTCGTTCTCGCCGTTCTCGCGCAGGTCGTCGAACTGATAGGCGTTGGCAACGGCGTAGTTGCGGCCCCGGAACCCTTCGATGAAGGCGCGGCTGGTCAGGATGTCCTCGCCGCTGATCCGGTAACGCCGCAGATACGACCGGTCGGACGTCTTCTCCAGGTCGAAGCCGGTACGCCACGTGTCGTTCAGATCGAACAACCCGTTGCCGAACAGGTGCCCGCGCCACTCGTCTTCCTTGACGGCGCCCGACGACGTCTTCCGGTCGGCATTGACGATGCTGCCGTCCAGCAGCAGGCGTCCGTTCTCGAAGCGCTGCCGCCATTCGGCGCGCATCTGGACCCCGTCTTCCGAACTGAAGAGGGGTGTCAGCGTCAGGTCCTTGTCCGGAGCGATCGTCCAGTAATAGGGAACGGCGCCGAAGGTGCCGAGATTGCCGCCATACCCGAAGACGGGGCTCAGGAAACCGCTCTTGCGGTCCACCGAGGGGTCCGGATGGGCGAAGTAGGGCGTGTAGAGGACCGGAATTCCGAACATCTCCAGCCGGGCGTCCCGGTAGACGATCTCCTTCTCTTCCTTGTCGTGGACCACCCGGTTGGCCCGCAGCTGCCAGAGCGGCGCCCGCGTCGGATCGCTTTCGCAGAGATTGCAGGGCGAATAGACAGCCCTGTTGATTCGCATGTAGCGGCCCTGGTCGGTCCGCTCGGCCTCGGTCCCCGCCACCCGGGAGTTGTCGGTCAGCAGCACGCGGACCTGCTGGACGAAGCCCTGCGCCAGATCGTTGGTCAGCTCCGAATAATCGGCGAAGATCACGTCGCCGCTGGGCTCCAGCAGGCGGATATTGCCCGTGGCGGTGACGACGCTGGTCTTCTCGTTATAGGTGACGCGATCCGCCAGCAGCAGCCGGTCGCCCTGCGCCAGCTCCACGTCGCCGGATGCGATGACGATGCCAAGGGTCTCGTCATAGGTCAGCTCATCGGCGTTCAGCAGGACAGGCTGGTTGCTGCCGCCGTCGCCGCCGCCGCCTTGCGCCAGCGCCACGGCCGGAATGGAGACTGCGGCGACCATTCCCAAGGCCATCAGGCCGCCGCGGAAGCCGTTGCGCAGACGCCTCTTCGGGCGTTTCAAACCGATGTTCCGCAAGGAGAAAGCTCGCACACGAATACCCTTCGAAGCAGCCGGGACCGGATGCTCCATAGTGGAGGCGGATCAATGGCATTGGGACTGGCAATCCGCCACCCTTTTGCGGCTTTCTGATTAGTCGAACCCCGCACGGGAGGCAAGCCGCATCCGATAAGCCGGATAGACAAAAGCCATGGGTGCTGCACTCCGGCAACCCTCGTGCGGTTCGCCGCGCGGGATTAACGCCGCACCGTCCGATCCCCGGTTTCGGTCGGCCTGCGGGATGGGCATACTCCGCCGCGTTTTTCTGGCGCGGATTGGAGAGTCGGTCTTGGAATATCTGGCGGTTCTGGCACGAGGAATCCTGCTCGGCATCGTGGTCGCAGCACCCGTGGGGCCGATCGGGCTTCTGTGCATCCGCCGCACGCTGGAAGGCGGCGTCGTCATGGGATTCGCGACCGGCCTGGGAGCGGCGCTCGCCGACGCCACCTTCGGCGCCATCGCCGCTTTCGGCGTCAAGGCGATGACCGACTGGCTGACGGGGCATCAGTCGACCTTCCGGCTGGTCGGCGGCGCCGTGATGCTGGCAATCGCGTTCGTCAGCTTCCGGACGGAGCCGCGCCCGCGTGAGATCAAGCGCGACATCAGCACGGCGCTGGGCGGGTTCGCGGTCGGATTGGGACTGACCCTGACCAACCCGGTCACCATCTTCGCCTTCGTCGCGATCTTCGCCGGATTCGGCCTTGGCGGCGAATTGAGCGGCGAGAGCGAGGCCATGACCCTCGTCCTCGGCGTCTTCCTGGGATCGGCGCTGTGGTTCCTGACGCTGAGCAGCGGCGTCGCCCTGGTCCGGCATAAGATCTCGGACCGGATCTTCCGCTGGATCAACCGGGGCGCCGCCGTGATGCTGGCCGCCTTCGGCATCTACGCCCTGTTCACCGGGCTCGCCGGATAGCGGCGGCCCGGACATGAAAAAGGCGCCGCCCCCCGATGGGGACCGGCGCCTTTTTCAAACTTCGGCCGGACGGCGTCGCAGGCGGTCCGGAACCGCCGGGATCAGGCGAGAGCCGCTTCCCCGTCTACCACGGCGGCGACGGCATGGATCACCGAAGCGATCCGGATGACGTCCTGCACGGCTTCCTTGGAGACGCCCTTCTTGACGACCTCGTGCTCGTGGCTCTCGATGCACATGCCGCAGCCGTTGACGGCCGAGACGGCGAGCGACCACAGCTCGAAATCGATCTTGTCGACGCCCGGATTGCCGATGATGTTCATGCGCAGACGCGCCGGCATCGTGGCGTAGTCCTTGTTCGCCGACAGGTGGACGAAGCGGTAATAGATGTTGTTCATGCCCATGATGGCGGCAGCGGCCTTGGCGCCGTTCAGGGCGGCGGGCTCGAGGTGCTGTGCCGCGTCGGCGACGACGGCGCGGATGACATCCGGCTGGCGCGACGCGAGGGCGGAAGCGACGGCCGTTCCCCAGGCCTGCTGCGGGGTCAGGTTCGGGGTGTTGAAGACGCCGGACAGGTTGAGCTTAAGGTCCTTGGCGTAATCGGGCAGCTTGCCCCTCAGCGCTTCGATCGACATGGCGGGCGGTTCCTGATGTGCAGTGGTAGTCTTGGGAATGGTCTTGGAGGATGGTCTTGAGTCGGCCGGCTTGGGATGTCGCCGGCGTGGGCCGGGGGGCGCCGTACCCGGCGCCCCCCGTTCAGTGCCCGCACCCTCGGAATGGAGCTTCCGCGGGACTTTGAAGTGCCGTTTCCGGATCAGGCCGCCTGAAGCGTGTCCTGGCCCTTCTGCCAGTTGCAGGGGCACAGCTCGTCGGTCTGAAGGGCGTCCAGAACGCGCAGGATTTCCTGCGGGTTGCGGCCGACCGACAGGTCGTTGACCGAAGCGAAGCGGATGATGCCTTCCGGATCGACGATGAAGGTGGCGCGGAGTGCGACGCCTTCCGTCTTGTCCAGGATGCCGAGCTCCGTGCTCAGCTCGCGCTTGATGTCGGCCAGCATCGGGAACGGCAGGTCGCGCAGGTCGTCGTGGTGGACGCGCCATGCGTGGTGGACGAACTCGCTGTCCGTGGAAGCGCCGAGCACCTGGGCGTCGCGGTCGGCGAACTCACCGTTCAGCTTGCCGAAAGCGGCGATCTCGGTCGGGCAAACGAAGGTGAAATCCTTCGGCCAGAAGAACACGACCAGCCACTTGCCCTCGTGGGAGCGCTCGTTGATCTGGGTGAAGGCGTCCTTCATGTCGGTGGAAACGACGGCCTTGAGGTCGAACGCGGGGAACTTATCGCCAACAGTAAGCATGAAACTCGCTCCAGTTTTGTTGCGGTGCACTAAATTCGAACAGTTCCAAACTGGCCATGTCCCCGCGATAATTCCAATCGCTTTTTCTGAAGGCTGTGATAGGACGGACCGATGAGCCATGCCGTCACATTGAAGCAGCTGCGCTATCTGGTCGCCGTCGCCGACACCCTCCATTTCGGCAAGGCGGCCGATGCCGCCAACATCAGCCAGCCCAGCCTGTCAGCCCAGATTCAGCAATTGGAAGAAACACTTGGCGCCCAGTTGGTAGAGCGGACCAAGCGCCGTGTGCTGCTCACTCCGGCAGGAACCGAAGTGACTGCCAGGGCACGCCGCATCCTCGCCGAAGTGCGCGACCTGACCGACAGCGTACAGGGAAAAGCCGGCCCTTTGGCAGGGGACCTGCGACTAGGTGTCATACCTACGGTCGGGCCGTTTTTGCTCCCAAGGGTGCTTCCTTCGCTGCGGCGCACATACCCGGATCTTCGTCTTTACCTTCGGGAAGACCAGACGGAGCGACTCGCGGAGCGTCTGAAAACCGGCGACCTAGACGCGCTGCTGCTCGCCATGCCGGTCGACGAGCCTTCGTTCGAGGTCGATCCCCTGTTCGATGAAAGCTTCGTGGTGGCGCTGCCCGCCGGTCACCGGCTGGCGGCACGCAATCAGGTGACCGAATCGGATCTGGCCGGCGAACACCTGCTGCTGCTGGAGGACGGGCACTGCTTCCGGGAGCAGGCGCTGGCCATCTGCAACAACCCGCGCCCGCGTGAGCGGGAGCGCGAAAGCTTCGCCGCGACGTCGCTGGATACGCTGCGTGAAATGGTCGCAAGCCGGATCGGCATAACCCTGCTGCCGGCACTGTCGGTGACGGGCGCCTCGGCCCCCAACGGCTCGATCGAAATTCGCCCCTTCGCCCGCCCCTGCCCATCCCGGCGGATAGCGCTGGCCTGGCGCCGGGAGGCGGCCCGCACTGCGGAGTTCAGGATTCTGGCGCAGTTCCTGCGCGACAACCTACCGCTCGGCGCGGACGCCCTGGGACAAGGGTAACCGGACATCCCGCCGTGATGGAAGGGAGGGCGCCGGGCCGCCCAGGACCCGGCCCCACACGCACTCAGGTCCCAGCGATCGTCATGCCGTCGATCCGCACCGTCGGCGCATCCATGCCATAGCGGAACTCCAGGTCGCTGGCCGGTTCCATCTCCAGGAACATCTGCTTCAGGTTGCCGGCGACCGTCAGCTCACTGACCGGATAGGCGATCTTGCCGTTCTCGATCCAGAAGCCCGCCGCACCCCGGCTGTAGTCGCCGGTGATGCCGTTGATGCCCATGCCCATCAACTCGGTGATGTAGAGACCTTCCTTGATGTCGGCGATCAATTCGTCCGGCGTGCGCTGGCCCGGCATCAGGTACAGGTTGGTCGGACCCGGCGACGGCGGCCCTGACGTCCCGCGCGAGGCGTGCCCGGTCGAAGTCAGCCCAAGCTGGCGGGACGAGCGCAGGTCGAGCAGCCATGTCGTCAGCCGGCCTTCCTCGATGATGTTCCGGCGGGTGCAGGCAACCCCTTCCCCGTCGAACGGCTTGGACCGCAGCCCGCGCTTGACGTGCGGATCGTCGACGATGGTGACGGAGGAGCGGAAAAGCTGCTCGCCCATCTTGTCCTTCAGGAAGCTGGTCCCGCGTGCGATCGACGGGCCGGTGATGGCCCCGGACAGGTGGCCGATCAGGCCGCGCGAGACGCGCGGGTCGTAGACCACCGGCACCTGGCAGGTCTTGACCTTGCGCGGGTTCAGCCGGCGCACCGCCTTTTCGCCGGCGCCCCGGCCGATCTCGTCCGCCGCCGCCAGATCCGACGCGAAGACCTTGGAGCTGTAGTCGTAGTCGCGCTCCATGCCGGTGCCGGTCCCCGCCAGCACCGATACCGACAGGCTGCGGCGCGAGACGGAATAGGCTCCGGCAAAGCCGTTGCTGGCCGCGATGGCGACATGGGACCGGCTCCAGCTCGCCTCGGCGCCTTCGGAGTTGGTCACTCCGGGGACCGCCATCGCCGATTCCTCGGCGATCCGCGCCTGCTCGATCATCTGCTCGGCCGACGGCTCGGTCGGGTCGTCGATCTCAAGGTCGGTCGGCCAGTTCTTCGCCAATTGCTCGGGATCGGCCAGACCGTTGAAAGGGTCTTCCGGCACGTTGCGGGCCATCGCGACCGCGCGCTCCACCACCGCTTCCAGCGTCTCCTTGCTGCGGTCGGTGGTCGAAACGATGGCCTGACGCTTGCCGACGAAGACGCGCAGCCCCAGGTCGCCGGCTTCCGCCCGCTCCAGCCGCTCCGGCTGCCCCAACCGCTGCGACAGCGACAGGGACGCCCCGTCGAACAGCACCGCGTCGGCGGCGTCGGCTCCGGCCGCCTTGGCCTTGCCGATCAGGTCTTCGAGCAGCGAAAGGGCGGCGTTATGGGAATCGGCAGGCATCGACATCTCCGGTCAGTGGCGGTAAGCGCATCAGCACTTCGGCATCTCTACCAAAGTGGGCACCCGGACCGGAAGATGGCAGGGGGTGACCTCGGATGTCTCCCTGAATTTGCGGTCCGGCGCATTTCGCTCAGTCGGTCGTTCCCGGAGCCGGCACCGTTCCGTCGGCACGCACCCGGACGCTGACGGCCAATCCGTAGGCCAGCAGCGACAGCAGGACGGCGACCATCATGACCGCGACCATCGCCATCTGGTCGTCGCCCTTCAGGAAGCCGACAGCCACGGTGGAAACGGCGCCGACCGACATCTGAAGGAAACCCAGCAGACCGGACGCCGACCCGGCGAGCCGTGGATTGACGCTGATCGCCGCCGCGATGCCGTTCGGCATGCCCAGGCCGTTGCCGGCCGCGACGATGCACATCGGCAGGAAGATGCTCGAGGCGGAGAACTCCCCCGCCAGCCCCAGCACCCCCATGACCAGCACGCCGGTCAGGTTGACCAGCGATCCCGCCAGCACCAGCCGCCGTGCCCCGATCTTGACCGCCAGCCGCGCCGCGATGAAGTTGCCGAGCGCGTATCCGGCGGAAACCAGGATGAACAGCGCGCCGTACTCGCTCGCCGGCCGCTTCAGCAGCTCGATCATGATGTAGGGCGCTCCCGCCAGGAACGCGAAGAACACCGCCGTCGTGAAGGCCGTGTTGAGCGCGTAGCCCAGGAAGACGGGGGATCGCAGCAGCTCGCCGTAGCCCGCGGCCATGCCGCGCAGGCCCGGCAGCGGCTGGCGCTGGAAGTTGGTCTCCCGCGCCGAAGCGAGGCACCAGACCCAGACCACGGCGCCGAACGCCAGCACGAACAGGAAGCTGGCCTGCCAGCCGAACCAGACGTCCAGGAAGCCGCCGATGGCGGGCGCCAGCGCGGGGGCGACCGCCATCGCCATGGTGATGTAGGCGAGCGTGCTGGCCGCCTTGTCGCGCTCGTAGACGTCGCGGACGATGGCGCGGCCCAGCACCATGCCGGCGCAGCCGCCGAGCGCCTGGACGACGCGGCCGCCGATCAGCAAGCCGATGGAGGGCGCCAGGGCAGCCAGCAGGCTGCCGATGACGAACACGCCGAGGCCTGCCAGCAGTACGGGCCGCCGGCCGAACCGGTCGGACAGCGGACCGTAGATCAGCTGGCCGCAGGCGATGCCGACCAGATACAGCGTCAGCGCAAGCTGCGCGGTGCCGTAGTCGGTGTGGAAGACGCGGACCAGCCCCGGAAGCGAGGGCAGGAAGATGTTCAGCGCCAAAGGCCCGATCGCGGTGATCGCGATCAGGATGGCGATGGGGGGCGGCCGTACGGCGGCGGGAGGCATGGGACGATCACCGGAGCGGCAGCGGAAACCACCAAGGGTAAACCCATGTCCCCGCGAACCAACGCCCTACATCGGCATGGCTGGGTTGCGTCAGGGCTTCTTCGGAAGCGGAAACACGTCGGCCGCCACGCCGGCGCCATCGGGAGCAAGCCGCTCTGGTGACGGGTTGTCATAGACGACCAGGACGGCTGCCGGTTCGCCCGGCCGGTCGAACAGGGTGGCGCCCTCGGCGTGGTCGATGCCGGCGCCGTAGGGGATATCCATCACCCGCTCCAGCCGGTCGCGCGGGATGACGGTTTCCTCCCGCTGGTTCCAGGCGCCGCGCCAACGGTACAGCACGACAGGACCGTCCAGGTCCATGGTCGGCCCGGCCAGGATCAGCAAATCGTCGCCTTCCAGCGACATCTCGCGGATGCCCAAGCCGTCGAGATCAAGGAAATGCTTGCGGTAGCGCTCGCCGTCGGGTCCGATCCGGCGCAGCTTCAGCCCGGTGGACTTGGCATTCCTGCCCTTCTCCGTGACTTCCAGTTCCAGGATCACCGCCCAGCCGCGCAGCACCGGCCCCCGCATCCCTAAGAAAACCCGCTCTCCGCGCGCCGAGATGCCTTCGATGTCGAAGCCGTTGTCCTTGGACGGGATCGCCATGAAGCGGCTGAGATGCTCGTCCTTGGCCAGCGCCTTCGACAGCGCGTTGGCTCCGCCCGCCTCCATCTTCAGCCGGCCGGCGGTCAGCGCGTCGCCGCCCTCCTCCTTCGCCGGCGCCGTCCGGCACAGGGTATAGATGCCGTCCTCGCTATCCCGGACCAGCGGGACGCGTCCCAGCAGATAGCGGTTCGGCTCGCATTCGACCGTGGTCAGGCGTTCCAGCGCCTCCTCGATCCCATGCTTGTCCGGGTCCGGCTTCTTGCGCTTCAGGCTGTGCGACCCGCAGATCCAAAGGTAGTCGCCATCGACCGACAACCCTTCGATATCCACCTCCCCCTCGACCGGCAGGTCGAAGAAATCGGTCAGCCGGTACGGGGTGTGGTTGCCGAAGGTGCGCCAATCTTCCGTCGTCAGCCGCTCGATGGTGTCGGTCTCATCCGACGCCACCCACAGGCAGCGCCCCGACTGCTTGATAACCGACAGGTTGTTGCGAAGCGGCTCCGTGACCTGCTCGCCCAGGGCGTCATGGTGCCGGAAGTCCAGCATGACCCGCTGCGGCTCCGCCGGCGGCTTGAGGTTCGTCTTCTTTTTCCCGGCAGCCATAATGGCTCTCCCCAGCGCTTCTGTTCCGCCGTCACAGTGCGGGGAGAGTGTTTGCGGGTGCAAGGGCGCAAAGTGCAGGCTTGCTAACGAAACCGGTGGGGTCGTCCTGGATTGCGGAACTTGTAGGGAACCCATACCCCGCGCCGCATGTAAGCTTCAAAGAAGAACAGCATCGCCGACAGGTCGCGCTCGATGTCCGGATGCAGATCGCCGACGAACGGCTCCGGCCAATTCGCGCGACCGTAGAATGTCATAAGGAAGCGTCGGTTGATCTGTGGGTCTATGTTGAGAAAGCTGCCAAAACCAAAGCGCGCAAATGCCGAAGTGGCGGCGAAGGTGACGTTGACGTAATCGACATGGTCTGCACTGGCATGCCGACATGTCAGTGGCCGCGCCGACATGATTCCATACACATGAGCGGTCGTCGCAAGAACAACTAAGCCGAGGGATCGGGTATTGGGATTGTTCCGCAGGCGACTGAAGATCCGGTTGGCGGTTTCTACCGCTGCTGCGGCTTGAAACAAATCGAAGTCCAAATCGCTAGCATCCACGGCTTGAACACTGATCTGAATGCTTCGAAATTGCGCCTCGAAGACATTCTTAAGCCACTGTGCACCACTCGGCGCGTGGTCCATCAAATCCATGATTGAAGCGATTCAAGTATTCAGCAAAGACTCATATCAAATATTATTAATGAGGATAATTCAACATTTCTTCTACTTTCGCCCTTACTTCCTTATGATGCTTGCGCATATAGGCAAGTCCCGCCTCATGGTCGTTGAACAGGGCGATGTCTCGCGCTTCCTGAATGCGCCCGCCGAAGATGAAGGCCGCCATGTTCCATCCGACTTGAACGACAGGCTTGAACGCCCTGCGCAAGCGTCTCCTCCATCGTAGAAGCGTTCCGGAATAATCCGTTTCGTTCCGATGCGGTTCCCGTGGATGGGCGGTCACTGGCGTATTCCTCTGATCTCAGGGAGACCGCCGGTCTCGACCACACGGCGGTACCCACGATTTCGAGGTATGATAGCGCGGGAACCTGCCGGAGGCCAATCCCGATTACAAGTTTGCCTGTACCTGCCCTCACTTCCAGATCGGCTTGCCGTGCAGCGGAATGCCGTAACTGTCCCACTTGCGCGTGACCTCCTTCACGACATCCTCGTCCATCCGCAACTGCTGGCCCCATTCGCGCTTGGTTTCCGGCGGCCACTTGTTGGTGGCGTCCAGTCCGACCTTGCCGCCAAGACCGCTTTCCGGGCTGGCGAAGTCCAGGTAGTCGATCGGGGTGCCCTCGACCACGGTGATGTCGCGGGCCGGGTCCATGCGGGTGGAGACGGCCCACATCACGTCCTTCCAGTCGCGCGCGTTGATGTCGTCGTCCACGACGATCACCCATTTGGTGTACATGAACTGCCGCAGGAACGACCAGACGCCCATCATCACGCGCTTGGCGTGGCCGGGATAGGCCTTCTTCATCGACACCACGGCGATCCTGTACGAACAGCCCTCCGGCGGCAGCCAGAAATCCACGATCTCGGGGAACTGCTGGATCAGCAGCGGAATGAAGACCTCGTTCAGCGCCTCGCCCAGCACGCTCGGCTCGTCCGGCGGACGCCCGGTGAAGGTGGAAAGATAGATCGGGTTCCGCCGCATCGTGATCGCGGTGACGTGGAAGACCGGGAACGGCTCGACCGCGTTGTAGTAGCCGGTGTGGTCGCCGTAAGGCCCTTCGTCGCCGTATTCGTCCAGGCTGACCAGCCCCTCGATCACGATCTCGGCCTGCGCCGGCACCTTCAGCGGGATCGTCTTGCAGTCCACCAGCTCGACCTTGCGGCCCCGCAGCAGACCGGCGAACTGGTATTCCGACAGGGTATCCGGCACGGGAGTGACAGCGGCCAGGATCGTCCCCGGATCGGCTCCCAGCACGGCGGCGGCCGGCAGAGGTTCCCGCTTGCCTGCCGCCGCCCAGCGGCGGTGGTGCTGGGCGCCGCCCCGGTGCTTCAGCCAGCGCATCAGCGTCGTGTTCCGCCCCGTCACCTGCATGCGGTAGATGCCGAGGTTGTAGTCGTCCTCCCGCTTCTTGCCCGGACCTTTGGTGACCACCAGCGGCCATGTGATCAGCGGAGCAGGCTCGCCCGGCCAGCAGCCCTGGATCGGCAGGCGGCCAAGGTCGATGTCGTCGCCTTTCAGCACGACCTCCTGGCAGGGCGCCGACGATACCGTCTTCGGCTTCATGGACAGGACGGTCTTGACCAGCGGGATCATCTCCATCGCCTCGCGGAAGCCGCCCGGCGGCTCCGGCTGGCGCAGGAACGCGAGCGTCTCGCCG
>NZ_JCACHA010000571.1:0-20467 GCF_059503625.1 Skermanella sp. | reverse complement strand
GAAGGCGATGAATCGTGCCAGAGCCAGACGCTCTGCGCCGCTTCCCACTCGTTCTCGCGGACGAAGACCGGCTGCGTCTTTCCCGATTGGCGCCAGTCGATCATCGTCGCACTGTCGCCGATCTCATAACGCCGGTACTGCCAGAAGGTTTCTCCGGTGCCGACGCGGCGGCGGCCATGGACGCCCTGCGCGACCGTCGCGGCTACCCGTTCCGCCGCCACCAGGAGCGGGGGGAGCCGGGCGGCCAAGGCCTCCGACCGGTGCTGTGCCCGCAGGGCCGTCGCCGCCAGATCCGGTTTGCCGATGGAGTCGCGCGCCATTCCCGCTTACCGCAGCGGTTCGCACAAACGGTCGATCACGTCGTCGAGCGTGATGCCGTCGGCGCGGGCTGCGAAGTTGAGCGCCATGCGGTGCTTGAGCACGGGCTTGGCCAGCGCCAGCACGTCGTCGAGCGAGGGCGACAGCCGCCCGTCGAGCACGGCGCGGGCACGGGCCGCCATCATCAGCGCCTGGCTGGCGCGCGGTCCGGGACCCCAGGCGACGTGGCTGCGGACTTCCTCCAGCTCCGAACTTTCGGGGCGGCCGGACCGGACGAGGCCGAGGATGCCCTCCACCACGCTTTCACCCACGGGGACGCGCCGGATCAGCCGCTGCGCCGCCATCAGGTCGGTCGGGTTCAGCACCGCCACCGCGGGCTCCTCGTCCGTCCCCGTGGTGGCGATCAGCATCCGCCGTTCCGCGTCGTATTCCGGATATGTCACATCCACCTGCATCAGGAAGCGGTCGAGTTGGGCTTCCGGCAGCGGATACGTCCCTTCCTGTTCCAGCGGATTCTGCGTCGCCAGCACGTGGAAGGGCTGGGGCAGGGGATGGTAGTGGCCGGCGACCGAGACGCGGCGTTCCTGCATCGCCTGGAGCAGGGCGGACTGGGTGCGCGGGCTGGCGCGGTTGATCTCGTCCGCCATCAGGAGCTGGCAAAAGACCGGACCCGGAATGAAGCGGAAGGACCGCCGGCCGTTCTCGGCCTCTTCCAGAACTTCGGAACCCAGGATATCCGCCGGCATCAGATCGGGCGTGCACTGGATGCGCTTGTCGTCCATGCCGAGGACGATGCCGAGCGTTTCGACCAGCCGGGTCTTCGCGAGGCCGGGAACGCCGATCAGCAGCACGTGTCCACCGGCCAGCAGCGTGATCAGCGTAAGGTCGACGACTTCCTGCTGGCCGAAGATGATCCGGCCGATGCGGTCCCGGACGACCGTAAGGCGGCCTCCGAGCGTTTCTACCTCGGCCAGCAGCTGGGCGGGATTCTCGCCACCGGGGGACCCCTGGCGCATCGTATCGGTAACGGTCAAATCAGGGATCTCCTGTGGTTGTACGATACCCGGTAGCATGGCCTGACGCTGGAACTAATTTATCAGTATGGCGAAAATGCGTACCCGACTGGTCATATTAACAGGAAATTCGCCTGCACAACGAGGAAAGCAAGCCCATGCCCAATAGGCCGTCATCATCCGATCCCGTGCCGGAGACGCCTGCCGGCCTGTTCGCGGCCGGCGACCGGCGGCCCGACGAAGGATATCAGATCCGGATCGACCGGGAAGGTAGTTGGTACTATCACGGTTCCCCGATTCGCCGGATGGAGCTGGTGAAGCTGTTCTCGACCGTGCTCCGGCGCGACGAGGCCGGCGATTACTGGTTGGTTACTCCCGCGGAACGAGGCAGGATACAAGTGGACGAGGTCCCATTCACCGCGGTCGGACTGACGGTCCGCGGCGAGGGCGAAGACCGGGAGTTGATCTTCCGCACCAACCTGGATGCCGAGATTACAGCCGGACCCGATCATCCGATCCGGGTGGAAGAGAGTGATGGAACGGGTGAACCGAGGCCCTATATCCTGGTACGCGACAATCTGGAAGCCCGCATCACCCGGTCGGTCTTCTACGAACTAGTTGAACGGGCGGAAACGCTCGAAGACGGGGAGGAAGTTCAGGTCGGAATATGGAGCAAGGGCACTTTTTTTCCTCTGGGGCGTCCGATGAGTCGCACGACGGTATTTTGAGCGGGGCATTGAAAAAGGAACAGATCATCGGCAGGCTGCCGCGAATCGCCGCGACGGCGAGCCGGACCCAGCCGGGGCGGACCTTGAACGTCCGGGGCGATCACGACCTCAACCAGGGCATGGGAGCTCCGGCCAAGCTGCGCCATGCCTCCGTGCTGGTCCCGCTGGTCGAGCGGGAAGGCGGGATGACCGTCATCTTCACCCAGCGCACGGCCCATCTGGCCGCGCATGCCGGCCAGATCAGCTTTCCCGGCGGCGGGATGGAACAGGCGGACCGCGACGCCGTGGCCACGGCGTTGCGGGAAACCCAGGAAGAGATCGGCCTCGAGCCGGAACGGGTCGAGGTGGCCGGACGTCTCGACACCTATGTCACGCGCACAGGTTTCGAGATCACGCCGGTCGTCGGGTTCATCCGGCCCCCTTTCATCCTCAACCCCGACCCCTTCGAGGTGGCCGAGGTCTTCGAGGTCCCGCTGGAGTTCTTTCTGAAGCCGGGGGCGGTCAAGAAGGAGACCCGGCAGTTCCAGGGTACCCAGCGCTACTTCTACGTCTTTCCTTACGAGGACAGGTATATCTGGGGCGCCACGGCGGGCATGCTGGTGAACCTTGTCGATGTCCTGAACGGGTGATGCTCAAGAATCTGCTGACGGTCGTGCTGCCGCTGATGCTGCCGACCCTGATCTACATGGCCTATGCGATGTCCGGCCGCCGGAAGACGGAGGCACCGGGAGGCGCTGCCGTGCATTGGTGGACCGGCGCGCCATGGACATGGCTGATAACCGGCGGGGTCGTGCTTGCCGCCGCCGTCCTGGTGACGCTGGCGCTGACCGGCGGCTTCGATACCAGCGGGACCTATCACCCGGCCCGCCTGATCGACGGACGGGTGATCGGGGGGGAAACGACGCCTTCCGCGTCCGATCCTGCCTCGCCTGCGGCTCCGCGCCCGTGATCCCGGCAGGCAGCATCGAACTCCCGCCGTCCATGGCCGCTCCGGAAACGCGGCAGGTTTTCGATGCGCTGACCGCCGACGGCGCCCAGGCCCGCTTTGTCGGCGGCTGCGTCCGCGATGCGCTGCTCCGCCGCGCGGTCAAGGACATCGACATCGCGACCGATGCGGAGCCGGAACGAGTCATGCGGCTGCTGAAGCATGCGCGGATTCGGGCGGTTCCGACCGGGATCGACCACGGTACCGTCACCGCCGTCATCGCTCCGGCGCATTTCGAGATCACGACCCTGCGCCACGACGTCGAAACCTTCGGCCGCCATGCCCGCGTCGCTTTCACCGACGACTGGATGACCGACGCGTCGCGCCGCGACTTCACGATGAACGCCCTGTTCTGCACCATCGACGGGACCCTCTACGATCCTTTCGGCGGGGTGGAGGACGCCCGCGCCGGCCGGGTCCGATTCGTCGGCGATCCCATCGCCCGGATAACCGAGGACGTGCTCCGGCTGCTCCGGTTCTTCCGCTTCCAGGCCCATTACGGCCTGACGCCGCCGGAACCGGCTGCCTTGCAAGCGTGCATCCAACTGGCGCCCCGACTGCCCCGGCTGTCCGGCGAGCGTGTCCAGGGCGAGGTGTTCCGCCTGCTGCGCGCTGCCGATCCAGTGCCTGTGGTGCGCCTGATGCTGGGCAACGGCATCCTGGAGCATCTGCTGCCGGAGGCTACGGCGATCGGTCGGCTGGCTTTCGCCGTGGGCGCCGCACCCGGTCACGACGATCCCGTTTTCCGCCTTGCCGCCCTGCTGGATACGGATCGCGCGGGCGCCTTGAGGGTGGCGGAGAGGCTGCGCCTGTCCAACGCCGATTCCGATCGGCTGGCTTTGCTGACGGCGCCGCCGGTACAGGTTTCAAGCCTGGACCCAAGACAATTGCTCTATCGTTTCGGACCCGACACTGCCCGCGACCTCGTGCTGCTGCACGATCCCGAACGCCGGGCCTTGGCCGCACAGGCGGCGGCCCAGTGGGAAGACCCCCGTTTCCCGCTCCAGGGCCGCGACCTGCTTGAACTCGGTGTGCCTCGCGGTCCTCAAGTCGGCCGGCTCTTGAAGGAGATCGGGCGCTGGTGGGAAGATCGGGACTATCGTCCGACCCGCGAAGACTGCCTGAGCGAACTCCACACCCGGCTTGCCGGAGAACCGTAACGGAGGCGACACGCCCATGCGCTCCCTGATCGTCACCGCCGTCCTGGCGGTCGTCCTGATCGGCTTCGTCTTCGGCAACGCCGCCTTCTCCATCAGCGTGCTCGCCGACCGCATCGGCGGGGTGAACGCCTTCAACTACCGCATCGCGTCCACGGTGGTCGTGATCCTGCTGGTTGCATGGCTCCATGCCCGCCTGTCTTCCGGCCCCGGCTGGCTGGGCCGTGCGATAGTGGCAGGCGTTCTCTGGCTGGGGCTGTCCGTCGCTCTGGAAATAACGATAGCCCGCGCGCTGATGGGAGTAGGCTGGCCCAACCTGCTCGCCAATTACGCGATCTGGCGCGGCGAGCCCTGGCCTCTCGTCCTGCTGCTGGAACTGGCGGCGCCTGTCTTGTTCGGTTGGATCAGGAACCGGCGGGGGGCGGCTGGCTGATCCTCAAGGCCACTTAACTTCCGGCGGCATCGACATCAGGATCGCTTCCACGTTCCCGCCGGTCTTCAGGCCGAAGGTCGTTCCGCGGTCGTAAAGAAGATTGAATTCGACGTAGCGGCCCCGCCGCACCAGTTGGTGCTCGCGCTGCTCGGGCGTCCAGGGATCGTTCATGTGGCGGCGGACGATTCGGGGATAGACGTCCAGGAACGCCAGCCCGACATCGCGAGTGAACGCGAAGTCCGCTTCCCAGTCTCCGCTGTCCAGGTTGTCGTAGAAGATGCCGCCGATGCCGCGCGGCTCGTCCCGGTGCGGCAGGTAGAAGTAGCGGTCGCACCATTCCTTGAAGCGCTCGTAATAGTCCGGACCATGGGAGTCGCACGCCGCCTTGAGTGCTGCATGGAAGTCGGCTGCGTCCTGTTCCGCCGGGAACATCGGCGTCAGGTCGGCGCCGCCGCCGAACCAGCCGAGCGACGTCACGATATGACGCGTGTTCATGTGGACCGCGGGGACGAGCGGCGAGCGCATATGCGCCACCAGGCTGATGCCGGCCGCCCAGAACCGGCCGTCCTCCGCCGCTCCCGGCATGTTCTTGCGGAACTCGGGGCTGAAGAAGCCGTGGACGGTCGAGATGTTGACGCCGACCTTCTCGAACACGCGGCCGCGCATGATCGACATGACCCCGCCGCCGCCGTGGCCGCCCTCGGCGTCCGGGCGGTTCCATTCCTTGCGTTCGAAACGGCCGGCGGGCATGTCGGAATTGGTGCCGGTCAGGTCGTCCTCGATGCTCTCGAACGCGGCGCAGATGCGGTCGCGCAACTCCGCGAACCAGGCGACCGCTCGGGCCTTCCGCTGGTCGGTCGGGTGCTCATCGGTCGGAACTGTGCGGTCCATGGTCGGTCCTTCAAGCAGTCAGTCTCCTCCAGTATCATCGGACGCCGCCGGCGGCAACGCCGTTTGGCGCAGCGCCTCGCCCAGCACCATGGCGGCGGCCAGCGCCACGTTCAGCGACCGGAGGCCCGGCCTCATCGGTATCCTGATCCTGGCATCGGCGGCATCGGCCACATCGTCCGGAACGCCGGCGCTTTCGCTTCCCATCAGCAGTGCGTCGCCCGGCCTGAAGGTGAAATCCAGATAGGGGACGGACCCTCGGGTGGTCAGCAGGACGATCCGGCCTATGTTCAACTCAGCGCGGTTCGTTCCGCTTGCGAATCGGTCCCAGGAAATGTGACGTTTCATGTCCAGATGATCGATGTAATCCATTCCGGCGCGCCTGAGCCGGCGGTCGTCCAGGATGAATCCGCAAGGTTCTATGATGTCGAGCGGAACGCCCATGCAGGCGGCCAGCCGCATCATAGCGCCGGTATTCTGCGGAATGTCGGGCTGGTACAGCGATAAACGCACGCGCGTAGCGTTGGGGGCGTCAAAAATCAAGGGTCATTCTCTCAGCGAAACGACGCAGCCGGCGAAGCGCGACACTATGTCTCCGGAAGTCCGACTTTCCTTGACCGTCCTCGAGAGGTATATCCCTTCCACCACTGCGGCTGGGATATACCGGCCTACAAGTCGAGGTTTTGGGCTCGAGGTTTTCGGTTAGGTCCGAAGCAGACACAGCCGAAAACTATTGTTAATGTCCGTCCGGTTTGCAAGCGCATGGCAGTGTGCTTGCCTAGGGCCAAGGAGAGAAAAGCTAATGTCGGATACCACCCATCCGGCCGGTGGCGGCGGTCAGGGAGGCCATGAAGGCGAGGGAGCGACCCGTCGCGATTTCCTGTATCTCGCGACCGGTGCCGTTGCGGCAGTCGGAGTTGCGTCGGTAGCATGGCCGTTCATCGACAGCATGAACCCGGCGGCCGATACGCTGGCGCTCGCGCAGATCGATGTCGATCTGTCGCCGATCCAGGTCGGTCAGTCGATCACCGTGACATGGCGCGGGAAGCCGGTCTTCATCCGCCGCCGCACGGAAGAGGAAATCGCCGCCGCCGCTTCCGTCAATCTTGCCGAACTGCGCGATCCCGCACCGGACAGCGCGCGTGTCAAACAGCCGCAATGGCTGGTCATGGTCGGCATCTGCACCCATCTGGGCTGCGTTCCGCTCGGTCAGAAATCGACCGATCCCAAGGGTGATTACGGTGGGTGGTTCTGTCCCTGCCATGGCTCCCACTACGATACGGCCGGCCGTATCCGCCGCGGCCCTGCGCCGCTCAACCTGGCTCTGCCGGAATATGCGTTCCTGACAGACACGTCGATTCGCGTCGGTTAGTTGATCAACTGGAGCTGAACATGGCTGCCCCGCAGTTCAAGAATCCCGTGGTCCGGTGGATCGACTACCGTCTGCCGATCTTCACGCAGCTGAACCACGAGTACAACGAATACCCGATGCCGAAGAACTGCAATTATTTGTGGTCCTTCGGCGCCATCGCCATGGTCGTGCTGATCACGATGATCGTGTCCGGCATCACGTTGGCGATGAACTATACGCCGCATACCGCCTATGCCTTCAATTCGGTCGAGCGCATCATGCGCGACGTCAACTTCGGTTGGCTGATCCGCTACATCCACATGAACGGCGCGTCGATGTTCTTCATCGCCGTCTTCATCCACATCTTCCGCGGCCTGTATTTCGGTTCGTACAAGGCCCCGCGCGAAATCCTGTGGATGCTGGGCGTGGTCATCCTGCTCCTGATGATGGCCACCGCGTTCATGGGCTACGTGCTTCCCTGGGGCCAGATGAGCTTCTGGGGCGCCACCGTCATCACCAACCTGTTCTCCGCGTTCCCCATCATCGGCGATCACATCGTGACCTGGCTGTGGGGCGGCTTCTCGGTCGACAATCCGACGCTGAACCGGTTCTTCGCGCTGCACTACCTGCTGCCGTTCGTGCTGCTGGGCGTCGTCTTCCTGCACGTCGCCGCCGTCCACGTCCATGGCTCTAACAACCCGGTCGGCATCGACATCAAGGGCCCGCAGGACAGCCTGCCGTTCCATCCGTACTTCACGATCAAGGACACGTTCGGCCTGGGCGTCTTCATGCTCATCTTCGCCGGCTTCGTGTTCTTCGCGCCGAACTACATGGGCCATCCGGACAACTACATTCCGGCCAACCCGCTGGTCACCCCGGCGCACATCGTTCCGGAATGGTACTTCCTGCCGTTCTACGCGATCCTCCGCGCGGTTCCCGACAAGCTCGGCGGCGTCCTTGCCATGTTCGGCGCCATCGCGGTGCTGTTCGTCGTGCCCTGGCTCGATACCTCCAAGGTCCGCAGCGCCAACTACCGCCCGCTCTACCGGCAGTTCTTCTGGGTCCTGGTCGTCGCCTGCATCCTGCTCGGCTATGCCGGTTCGCAGCCGGCCGAAGGCATCTGGCTGATCGTGGCCCGCGTCGCGTCGATCTACTACTTCGCTCACTTCCTGATCATCCTGCCGCTGCTCGGCAAGCTGGAGCGTCCCCGGCCGCTTCCCGCAAGCATCAGCGAACCCGTTCTGAAGGGTGGTGGTCGCCTGGCGACCGCGGCAGCCGCCAAGCCGATGGAGAAGGCCTAATGCGCTCGTTGAAGAAGGTCATCCTGGCGGCGGCGATGGGCCTGGGACTTACCGGTTCGGCTTTTGCCGCCGGTGAAGCCCACATCGAACTGCCTAAGCAGGAGTGGTCGCATAGCGGCATTTTCGGCACCTTCGACCGGGCTTCGCTTCAGCGCGGCTTCCAGGTCTACAAGGAAGTGTGCTCGACCTGCCATGGGATGAGCCTGGTGTCGTACCGCAACCTCACGGCGCTGGGTTTCAACGCCGACGAGGTCAAGGCGATCGCGGCCCAGTACACCGTGATGGGCGGTCCGAACGACGCCGGCGAGATGGTCGAGCGGCCTGCCATTCCGGCGGACCACTTCAAGGCTCCGTTCCCGAACGAGCAGGCGGCCCGTGCCGCCAACGGCGGCGCCTATCCGCCGGATCTGTCGCTGATGGCGAAGGCTCGTCCGGGCGGCGAGGACTACATCTACGCCCTGCTGACCGGCTTCGAAGAGCCGCCGGCCGACGTGAAGGTCCCCGATGGGATGTACTACAACAAGTACTTCCCCGGTCACCTGATCGGCATGCCGCCGATCCTCCAGGACGACAGCGTCACCTATACCGACAACACGCCGGCCACGCAGGCCCAGTTGTCCCACGACGTCTCCGCGTTTCTGGCATGGGCGGCGGAGCCTCACCTGGAAGCGCGTAAGCAGACCGGCGTGAAGGTCATCCTGTTCCTCCTCGTCTTCACGGGTATGATGTATGCCGTGAAGCGCAAGGTCTGGGCTGACGCGCACCACTGACCGCGTCGGGACCGACTGTCCAAGGGAAAGGGCGCCTCCGGGCGCCCTTTTCTGCTTTTATGGGTTGGGTTGCGGAAGGATGACGAATGATGACGTTTCATGACGTTCTAGGGTTTTGGTTCAGTTCCGCCACTCGTCCCAAGTGGTTCGAGCAGAGCGATGCCTTCGACGCCGAGGTCCGGCGCCTGCTGATGCCGCTCCACGAACAGGCGGCGGCGGGCCGGCTGCCGGACTGGAGGGAGACTCCGGAGGGATGCCTGGCGCTGGTCATCCTCCTGGATCAAGTGCCGCGCAACGTCTTCCGGGGCACGCCCCGGGCCTTCGCCAGCGATCCGGCTGCCCGCGATCTCACCAAGCTGGCGATCGAGCGCGGTTACGATTCCGGCTTCGACATGCACCAGCGGCTGTTCCTGTATCTTCCGCTGGAGCATAGCGAGGACTTGGCCGACCAGCGCCTGTCGGTCGAACTCACCCGGTCCCGCATCGGCGATCCCGAATACCTCGACTACGCGGAGCGCCATCTGCGGATAATCCAGCGTTTCGGCCGGTTCCCGCACCGCAACCGCATCCTCGGCCGGCCCTCGACGGAGGAGGAGATCGAGTTCCTGAAGCAGCCGGGATCGTCGTTCTGATGGCCTCCACCCATGCCAATCCGCTGAACGGGATCGACCACACCCTGATCGGCGTCCGCGACCTTGAAGCCGCCCGCGATATGTGGCGGCGTCTGGGCTTTACCGTGACCCCGCGTGGACGCCATATCGGCTGGGGCACCGGTAATTACTGCGTCATGTTCAGGGATGACTACGTCGAGCTTCTCGGCATCGTCGATCCGGCCCAGTTCCTGAACCGCCTGGACGTACAACTGGAAACGAGGGGAGAGGGCTTTCTCGGTCTCGCCTTCGCCGCAGCATCGTCCGCCGCCGTCCACGCCGCGTTCCCCCGGGCGACGCAGCCGCCGAAGGACTTGGGGCGTTTGCTGGAACTGCCGGAAGGGAACGTCACCCCGCGGTTCTCCCTGGTCCATTTCGATCCGGCAGCGACTCCGGGCCTCGCCACCTTCTCCTGCACCCACATGACGCCCGAAATGCTGCGCCGGCCGGAATGGCTGGATCACGCCAATGGTGCCCTCGGTCTCGATGGCGTCACGATCCCCGTAGCCGATCCCGCAGCCCTGGCTCCGGCTTATGCGGCCCTGTTCGGCCAGTCGGCGCTCAAGGGCGGGCAGGGCAGGCTGGAGGTCGGAACCGGCGCCCACACGGTGCGCTTCCTGTCACCCGAGCGTCTGGAGCGGCGATATCCCGGTCTTGGCAGGGCATCGGTCATGACGGTGGCGTCGCGGGATCTGGAGGCGACCCGCGCATACCTCGCAACCATGGGCATCCCACTTGCCGAAGCCGCCGGAGCACGCCTCGTCGTTCCGCCGGCGCAGGCAAACGGGATCGTGCTGGAGTTCGTGGAAGACTGAGGAAGCTCAGGAGGCCAGTCGGCGGACCAGGGCGGGTATGTCGGACACGGCGGTCGGCGGGGCGAACAGGAAGCCCTGCATACGGTCGCATCGGTAAGCCCGCAGGAAGATCAACTGCTCCTGGGTTTCCACACCCTCGGCGATCACCCGCATCTTCAGCGCATGGGCCATGTTGATGATGGCGTTGACGATGGAGGCGGCGTCGGGGTCCTCGACCATGCCCTGGACGAAGCTCTTGTCGATCTTGATCGCCTCGATCGGAAAGCGCTTCAGATAGCTGAGGGAGGAATATCCGGTTCCGAAATCATCCAGCAGGAACCTTACTCCGGCCGCGTGCAGTTCCAGCAGCGCCTCGCGGATGCCGGGGGTGCTGCGGAACAGGGCGGTCTCCGTCAGCTCCAGCTTCAGATGGGACGACGGCAGGCCGGAATGGGCAAGGATCGCCAGCGCCTTGCGGCTCAGATGGGGGTCGCTGACCTGACGGCCGGACAGGTTGACCGACACGGGGAGATCGACGAGTCCTTCGCGCCGCCACGCCGCCATCTGCTCGCAGGCGGACCGCAGCACAAGCTCGCCCAAGGGGATGATCAGGCCGGTTTCTTCCGCAGCCGGAATGAACTCGCCGGGGGAGATCAGCGCGCCGTCCTCGCCGCGCCAGCGGAACAGCGCATCGAACCCGGCGAGCTTGAGGGTCTCGACCTCGATCTTGGGCTGATAGACCAGCTCGAACTGATCGGCGTCGATCGCGCGGCGCAGCCGGCTTTCCAGAGAAAGCTGGCGCGCCGCATGGGTTTCCATATCGGGGGTGTACAGCTCGAACCGCGAGGTGCCCTGATCGCGCGCCCGCTGCAAGGCCGCTCCGGCCATCCGGACCAGTTCGTCCGGGTTGCCGGCATCGAAGGGCGACAGGCTGACGCCGATCACCGGCGGCAGCAGGAAGTCCTGTCCATCCGCTTCGATCGGCGTGCTGAAGGTCGCGATGATGCTCTTGACCGTCGCCAGCGCCTCTTCCGGGTCGGCGAGGTTGGGCAGCAGGACGGCAAACAGGTCGTCGCCGATCCGGCCCACGACATCGTCCGGACCCAGCGCCCGGCGCAGCCGGTCTACCAGCCGCCGCATCAGATGGTCGGCGGCCGTCCGGCTGTGGGCGAAGCGGATCGGGTCCAGCCGATCGAAGCTGATCGCCAGCAGGGCCGAGATCCTTTCGTCGGCGGCAGGACGCTCCAGCACCGTCGTCACCCGCTCCCCGAACAGGGACAGGTTCGGCAGCCCGGTGACCTGATCGAAGGAGGCCAGGTAATGGATCCGCTCCCGCGCTCTGCGGGCTTCGGTCACGTCCTCGAACAGGCCGATGATGTATTTGGGCCGGCCGAGCGGATCGCGGACCAGCGATGCCGTGGTGCGTGCCCAGAGCTCCGTGCCGTCGCGCCGCTGAAACCGCCGCTCTGTCTGGAAAGTCGCCCGGCGCCCGCTCAGGAGTTCCAGGAAGCGCCCGGTGACCTGGGAGATCTCGTCCTCGTGGACGAACTGCTTGAACGACTGGCCGATGACTTCTTCACGGCCATAGCCCAGCATGGTCTCCAGCGTTCTGTTGACGTCGATGATCCTGCCGTCCACCGAGGCATAGCCGATGCCGACGCCGGCATGCTCGAAGATGGACCGGAACCGCTGCTCGCTGTCCCGGAGAGCCTGTTCGGCCTCGACCCGCTCCGAGATGTCAATGCTCGACCCGAACAGCCGCGTCACCCGCGAGCCGGAAGCGCCGCCGATGATCGGCACCAGCCGCGTTTCCCAATGGCGGCGCCCGGTGGGAAGGTGCAGCACCTCCTGGAAGGTGGTGGGGAGCCGGCGCTTGACGCATGTCCGGTAATGGGCGAGCACGCTGGCGGCGTCGTCCGGCGGCAAAACCTGCTCGGGGCTTCGTCCGATTACTTCGTCCAGGGACAGACCGGTCAGTTCCTCATGCCGGCGGTTGAGCATGGCATAGCGAAACTGGCCGTCCTCCGTCACGTCGACGATGAAGACGGAGGCCAGCAGATTGTCGATGACGTGGCTGATCTGGCCGTCGGTCGGTCCGGCATCCTCGGTCACGATAACGTGAGTTGCCTTGGCGCCGCCGATGGGTTGAATATTCAATGCTACCGGACCGTGCGCCAGATCGAGAATGACGACCGAAGGCTCGGCTCCCGCAAGGGCCTCCACGAGCATGGCGCAATCTACAGGCTGCGCCAGCCGGGATGCATACTCGGCGAGGTCGCGGCCAACCACTTCGGGGCTGCTGGCACCCAGCAACCGGGCGAAACGGTCGTTGACGGCGACGATGTGAGATATAGCAGTCGGCGGAACCTGACGCTCCAGGATTGCCTGGCCGATCTCTTCCGATGCCGTATGCGGAAGCGCCTGCGGCGCGTCCAGACCAGCCGTCATCACATCATACATTCCAAGACTTAATCCCATCGGTCCGGCCCATGCGGCTCGTGCTCATGCACAAGTAACACAGGATACCGGATCAATGGACCATTTTTAGTAAAAAAATTATTTACCTATCGATTGGATTATATCGTCATAGGCAAGCAGCTTTAAACGTTGAAGCGGAAGTGGAAAATATCGCCGTCCTGGACGATGTATTCTTTGCCTTCCTGCCTCATCTTTCCCGCCTCTTTCGCGGCTTGTTCGCCACCGAGTGTGACAAAGCTGTTATAATCTATCGTCTCCGCCCGGATGAAGCCCCGTTCGAAGTCGCTGTGGATAGCGCCGGCAGCTTCCGGAGCCTTGGCATTGCGATGGACAGTCCAGGCGCGGGCCTCCTTGGGACCGACGGTGAAGAAGGTGATCAGGTCGAGCAGCTCGTAGCCGGCGCGGATCACCCGGTTCAATCCCGGCTCTTCGAGGCCGAGGGATTCCAGATATTCCTTCTTCTCGGCCTCGTCGGTAAGCTGCGCCACCTCCGACTCGATGGCGGCGGAGACGATGACGCTGACGGCACCCTGCGCCTTCGCCATTTCCGCAACCTTTGCGGACAACGCATTGCCCGTGGAGGCCGAGTCTTCCTCGACGTTGCAGACATAGACGACCGGCTTGCCGGTCAGCAGCAGCAGCGATTTGAACAGTGGCAGTTCGTCGTGGGAGACGTCCAGCGTGCGGGCAGGCTTGCCGGCCTGGAGGACGGCCAGCGCCCGCTCCATCATGTCGGCAGAGGCCTTGGCTTCCTTGTCTCCCCCCTTGGCCTTCTTCTGCATGGCATTCAGGCGGCGCTCAAGACCGTCCATGTCTGCCAGCATCAGCTCGGTCTCGACCGTTTCCGCATCGCGGATGGGGTCGATGCCGCCTTCGACATGGGTGATGTCGTCGTCCTCGAAGCAGCGCAGCACGTGGACGATGGCATCGACCTCGCGGATATTGCCAAGGAATTGGTTGCCCAGTCCCTCACCCTTGCTGGCGCCCCGGATCAGGCCGGCGATATCGACGAATTCCAACTGCGTCGGGATGATCTTGGCCGATTTGGCGATCGCCGCGATCTTGTCGAGTCGGGGATCCGGCACGCCGACGCGCCCGACATTCGGCTCCTTGGTGCAGAACGGGAAGTTCGCCGCCTCGGCCGCCTGGGTGGCGGTCAGCGCGTTGAACAGAGTGGACTTGCCCACATTCGGCAGGCCGACGATGCCGCAATTGAAACCCATGGGAAATGCCGCCGCTTTCAAAAATAATCCAACCGCGGCCGAGTCCCGGCCGCTCCAGGCTTCTATATGCGATACGGATCGCTAAAACGAAAGTCCGGAAGACTTGTCGGCCCGGTTTCCGCTATGCTTCGCGCGTTGCGAGAAGGGAATTCGACGATGTCCGACCCAAGACAGGAACTGCTGCGCCAGATGGCCGCCTTGCGCAAAAGCCTGGACCCGAAGGTGGTCGAGCGCCTTGATCTCGCGACCGAGGGCAAGGTTCCCTACGACCGTGAGACCGCTCAAAACGCGGTGCGCCAGTTCCTCGCTACCCGGCAGGACGGCGGCAGGTTCCAGAAGAAGCTGGTCGAAGCCTTGAAGAAGGGCGGGGGAAAGGACGTGAAGGCGTAAGGGACGCGCCTCACGACGCGATGGAGATCCTGCTGGCGAACTTCTCCGGCTGCCCGGCGACCATCAGGGGAAGCTCCTTGGCAACCATATCGAGCAGCGGGTCGAGCCAGACCTGCTCGGTCTTGCTGAAGTCGTGCAGGACATAGCCGTGGACGAGGTCCTTGTTGCCCGGATGCCCGATGCCCAGGCGAATACGCCAGTAATCCTTGCCGATATGGTCGTCGATCGAGCGCAGCCCGTTATGGCCGCCGTGGCCGCCGCCCTGTTTGACCCTGACCTTGCCTGGAGCGAGGTCCAGGTCGTCGTGGATCACGATGACGTCGGGCGGCGTCAGCTTGAAGAAGCGCATCGCTTCGCCGACGGACTGGCCGGAAACGTTCATGAAGGTCTGGGGCTTCAGCGCCAGCACCTTTTCGGCATCGACCGAGCCGTCGCAGCTCTGGCCCTGGAAACGCCGGCGCCAGGGGCCGAAGCCATGGCGGCGGACGATTTCGTCCACCGCCATGAAGCCGATATTGTGCCGGTTGCGGGCATATTCCGAACCAGGATTGCCCAGACCTACCAGCAGCAACATAAGCTTACTCCTGCTCTGCTTCCGGCTCTTCCGCGCCGCTGGCTTCCGACTTCACCGCCGAAGGAGAGGCGATGGTCGCGACCGTGAAGTCGCGGTCGGTGATGGTCGGCGCCACGCCAGCCGGCAGCTTGACCGAGCTGATGTGGATCGAATCGCCCAGGTCGAAGCCCTCGAGATCGACGGTGATGTGCTCCGGGATTTCCTCGGCGCCGCACTCGACTTCGATTTCGTGGCGGACGATGTTCAGCATGCCGCCGCGCTTCAGGCCCGGGGACTTCTCGGCGTTGACGAATTCGACCGGAACGGCGACGCTGACCCGCGCTTCCTTGCTGACGCGCAGGAAGTCCACGTGGATCGGAATGTCGCTGACGGGATCGAACTGAACGTCGCGCGGAAGCACGTGGTAGGACGACTCGCCGACCTTGACGTCGAACAGGTGGGTGAAGAAGCCCGGGGTGCGCAGGATGCGTTCGAACTTCAGCCGGTCAAGCGAGATGGTAACCGGCTTTTCCTTGTTGCCGTAGATCACGGCGGGGATCCGGCCGGCGCGGCGCGTCTGGCGGGCAACCCCCTTGCCGGCCCGCTCACGTACCTCGGCGGCGAGAACTGTAGCTTCGGACATACTCTACTCCATACACGATAAGGCGGTCGCTTATGAACCGCCCTTGGGTGGACGCCGGCCTCCAGGGGTGCCGGACGTACCGCGGCCGCCTTGCTTGGCGCCGACCGCAGGTCCCAGTGGCGGAGCCTCGCTGGAGGCTCCGCCGAATTAGATGAACGAACCGTCCGGTTGCCCGGCGATCAGTTGAAGAGGCTGGAAACCGACCGTTCCTCGCTGATGCGGGTGATCGCCTCGGCAATCAGCGGGGCGATGGTCAGCTGGCGGACGTTGCGCGACACGCGTACGGCTTCCGTCGCCTGGATGCTGTCGGTGGTCACCAGCATTTCCAGCGGAGAGGCCGAGACACGGGCGACGGCGCCGCCGGACAGGACGCCGTGGGTGACATAGGCGCTGACCGACTTGGCGCCTTCCTTCATCAGGGCCGTGGCCGCGTTGCACAGGGTGCCGCCGCTGTCCACGATGTCGTCCACCAGGATGCAGCGCCGTCCTTCGACCTCGCCGATGATGTTCATGACTTCCGACACGCCGGCACGCTCGCGCCGCTTGTCGATGATCGCCAGATCGGCGTCAAGCCGCTTGGCGATGGCGCGGGCACGAACCACGCCGCCGACGTCGGGCGACACGATGACGAGCTGTTCTCCCGACTTGGTGGTCTCCTGGATGTGCCGCACGAAGACCGGCGCACCTTCCAGATTGTCGAGCGGGATGTCGAAGAAGCCCTGGATCTGCCCGGCATGCAGGTCGAGCGTCAGGACGCGGTTGGCGCCGGCCATCGTGATCAGGTTGGCGACCAGCTTGGCGGAGATCGGCGTACGTGGCCCCGTCTTGCGGTCCTGGCGGGCGTAGCCGTAATACGGCAGGACGGCAGTGATGCGGCGGGCCGACCCACGACGCAAGGCGTCGATGGTCACCAGCAGTTCCATCAGGTTGTCGTTGGCAGGATAGGAGGTCGACTGGATGACGAAGACGTCCTCACCGCGGACGTTCTCCAGAATTTCCACGAACACTTCCATGTCGGAGAAGCGGCGGATGCTGGCCTTGGTCAACGGCACGTTGAGCGCGGCCGAAATGGCTTCGGCCAATGGCCGGTTGCTGTTGCCGGCAATGACTTTCATACTTCACAGCTCTCTTCTGGAAACAGTGCCGTTGCCGCCGGCCGGAAATACTGAACACGGTGCAACTCCAAATCGGCCGGGAACATATCAGCGCGACCCACTCATGTAAATGTTTGATGACGGCCGTGGAAGCCACCATGCGCTTCGCACATGGGCCTAACGCCGAGGTCCAGCACTGGTTCCGTCAGATCACGCAGCTGACCATCAGGCCCAGGATGCAGAAGGCGATGAGCATGATCACGTAGGGCATGAAATATTCCGTAAGTGGTAGTCTTTCAGCCGGTTCTCAGCCGCGCAGCGTGATGACCGAGATGCCCCGGCCGTAGTCCGCCTCGCCCCGCAGTGTGGCGCGCCGATAGCTGAAGAAGCTGTCTTCCTCGGTCACGGTGTCGTTGGGGCTGCGCTGAATTGTCCCGACCCCGCTCCGCTCCAGCCGGCGCGCGACGTATCCGCCTATGTCGAACATGAAGTGTCCGGTCCGCTGGGCCGTCACGAAGAAGTCCGCGTTGCCCGCGTCTTCCGACAGGAAGCGCTCGGGAAACTCCGGTCCGACTTCGTACGACCGCTGGGCGATGCACGGCCCGATGGCGGCGGCGATCCTTTCCGGATGGGCGCCCAACGCGACCATGGCCGCAACGGTGGACTCGATCACGCCGCCCTTGGCGCCCTTCCAGCCGGCATGGGCGCCGCCAATGACGCCGGCCTCCCTGTCGGCGAACAGGACCGGGACGCAATCGGCGGTCAGGATGCCGAGAGCGATGCCGGGCGTGGCGGTTACCATGGCGTCGGCCCTTGGCTGGGCTTCACCCGGCGCCCAGGGACGATCCACCGTCACGACGTCGGGGCTGTGTACCTGATAAAGCGTCACGAGCCGGTCCGGTGCCAGATCGAAGCGGGCGGCGCAGCGCCGGCGGTTCTCGGCGACGCTGGCCCGATCGTCGTTGGAGCCAAGACCGCAGTTGAGGCTGTCGTAGATCCCGGTGCTGACGCCGCCCTCGCGTGTCATGAAGCCGTGGCCGATGGCCGGGATGTCGCTGAGCGCGCCTGATGTGATCACTGGAGAGTCCACGCTTTAGGGCAGGTTGATGTCGGAAGACGGCTTGTCGGATTCGAGGGGCGGTTTCAGGGCTGGCGCGGCGACTCGAAACCTGCCGGGGCATCCTGTCCGGGACCGGTTAGCGCCAGCACCTTGAACAATGTGCCCATCTCCTTTTCACCAATCAAGCGTTGCACGGCACTGTCGATGTCGGCCGCCTGTACCGGCGTCGCCCGTGCGCGCAACATCGCGGCGCGTTCGCGGATGCCGAGAGCGGTCAGGAAGCCGCCCTGGGTGACGGGTCCCCATGCGCTGGCTCCTCCCGCCCTTGCCGCATCGCCGAGCAGCTCGAAATCGACATGGGCGGTCAGGTCGGCGGCGCCAGGATCATCGAGCACCGGGACGAAGGCGTGGTTCCGGACGGCCTGGAGCGTTTCTCCCGCCGCCGAGCGCGGATGTCCGTAGTCGACGATCACGGCGGCTCCTCCCGACGCGGCGAGCCGATTGCCCAGTTCGCGGGCGATGGCGGTGGCGGCCGGACAGATCTCGAACACGCTGCCGGCGGGGGAGGCGTGGACCCGTGCCGGGATCAGCGCTTCGAGCGGACCGGGGCGGCGGTCCAGCACGATCCGGAAACCGCCGCTTTGGGGATCGGTATCGATCAGACGCTCGGTCCAGCCATGGGGCGTCTTTTCGAACTGCCGGATCGGCAGGGCGTCGAAGAACTCGTTGGCGACGACCAGCAGGGGACCGTCGGGCAGCGTCGAGACGCTGTCATGCCAGACCGGCTTGCCGCCTTGCAGGGCAGGGGCCAGCATTTCGCCCTGACGCAGGCGGAGGACGGGACTGGTTTCGACCAAGTGGACGCGGACAGCTTGGCGGAAGGACGGCAGCATCGCCGCCGCTCTCAGCGCGTCGCGCATCAGCGTGCCTCGTCCCGGCCCGAGTTCGACAAGGTTGACGCGCTCCGGGGAGCCCATGGCGGTCCAGGTATGGGCGCACCAGAGGCCGATCAGCTCACCGAACATCTGGCTGATTTCCGGGGCCGTGATGAAATCGCCGGCGGCGCCGAAGCGGTCGGCGGTGATGTAGTAGCCGAACCGGGGGTGCCCCAGCGCGTCGCCCATGAACGATGCGACGGAGATAGGTCCCTCGAGCGAGATCCTTCGTTTCAGATGATCGGTCAGGCGATGGTCAGGCGCCATCCCGCGCATCCTCGCTGCCGGCCTGCCGGCTCACCTCGCCCCGCCGGCGGGCGATCACGATCAATGCCAGACCGGCGAGCACCATGGGGACCGACAGGATCTGCCCCATCGTCACGTTGCCGCCCAGCAGGAAGCCCAGCTGAGGGTCGGGTTCGCGGAAATGTTCGACCACGATACGGCTGAGGCCGTATCCGGCGAGGAAGATGCCGCCCAGCGTCCCGGGCCGGTGCCGGATCGAGGAGCGCTGGGCGAGAATTGCCAGCACGACGAACAGCACCAGCCCTTCCAGGGCCGCTTCGTAGAGCTGGCTCGGGTGGCGGGGAAGGCCGCCGGCCCGCTCGCCGGGGAAGATGACGCCCCAGGAAACGTCGGTCACGCGGCCCCAAAGCTCGGCGTTCACGAAGTTGGCGATACGCCCGAAGAACAGGCCGATCGGGACGGCGCAGGAGATGATATCGCCCAAGGCCAGCGGCGAGAACCCGCGCCTGTAGGCAAACAGGAAGATGGCCGCGATCACGCCCAGCATGCCGCCGTGGAACGACATGCCGCCGTGCCAGACCGCCAGCGCCTCCAGCGGGTTGTTGAGGTAATAGGCGGTATTGTAGAACAGCACGTAGCCCAGCCGTCCGCCCAGGATGACGCCGATCACCGCCCAGGTCAGGAAGTCGTCGAAATCGACCGCGGTCGGCGGCCGCTGGTCCTTGCGGGCGAGATAGATGCAGTAGCGCCAGCCGGCGACGAAGCCGATCAGGTAGGCAAGCGCATACCAGCGGATCGCGAGTGGCCCGATCTGGATCGCGATCGGGTCGATGGCGGGAAACAGGATGGCAAGCATGCGGCGGTTCGGCTCAATACATGGAGGGCGAAGGTCCTGAAGGCGATATCCCGAAGGCTGATGCCTTCCACGGACTGGCCGGAACGCGGGTTCTCCCGCAGGTATCGCAGAGCTTATAGGCATGCTTGCCGCACCGCCGCAAGTGATGCCCCGTTGCATCGGGCCGGACCGAGGCCCATAATACTCCCGTTGTGCAAGGATATGGTACTCATGCAGGTCGATAATAAGCTTCTCGATGATCTGGCGCGCGTAGCGGGCGGCGCCATCGGCGCGCTGACCGGGTTGCGCGGCGAGGTCGAAGCCCAGGTGCGTCAGCAGTTCGAGCGCATCCTGAGCCAGATGGACGTGGTCAGCCGCGAGGAGTTCGAGGCTGCCCGCGAAATGGCGGTGAAGGCGCGGACGGAGCAGGAGGACCTGACGGAGCGGGTGACCGCACTGGAAGCCCTGGTCGCGACGCTTGTCGCCGAACGCGAGCTGTCACACGCGGCGCCCGGACCGAAACGGTCGGCCCGTGTCCATGGCGCCGCCGACCAGACGCCGGCGCCGGACGCTTCCTGACCGGCACGAAACTTCCTTCGGGATCTGGAACGATCCGCTAGGT
>NZ_JCACHA010000570.1:0-20480 GCF_059503625.1 Skermanella sp. | reverse complement strand
CCGCCTCCGCTCCCTCGCGGAGCCTATCTTCGGCAAGCGCCATCCCCCGAACCGCAATCCAGACGGCATCTCTCGGCACCAGGACCGTGACCCGCGCCTCGGCTCCCACTCCGACGCGGGCCGCCCAGACCGTCGATGACGACGAGGACGACGGCGAAGATTCGGAGGATGACAGTGGTGACGACGAGGACGATGAGGACGAAGACGACGAGGACGAAGATGACGAGGGCGAGGACGACGGTCCCGATGACGGGCCGGATATCGGCGATCCGGATGTTCCCGACGAGCCGGACACGCCGGATCAGCCCGACGTACCCGACCAGCCTACTCCTGAGCAACCCGGCCCCGGCGAACCGACACCGCCGGTTCCGCCCGTCGTTGAGCCTCAGCCCGAAACGCCGGTCGTCGAAGAGCCCGAGGACGAAGACGAGGATGAAGACGAGGAGGAAAGCGGATACCGCGACGTCACCTCCTTCGCCGTGAACTATCAGAAGGAGTTCGAGAACCTGACGTTCAGCGGCAGCGCCGCCGTCTTGAACGGCAACGGCTACGGTCCCGGCATCAAGGACTTCACCGCCTGGGTGACAGGTATCCAGATCGGCATTTCCGACTTCATGGTCGGGGGAGGTTTCGGGAAGTTCGACGGCTTCACCGGCCTGGACTGGCAATGGAATGTCGGCGCCACCTATGAAGCCGGCCCCTTCGGCATCGGCGCACAGTACGCCTGGGCACGGGACGTCAACGGCGATCACTCCTGGGCGGCCGGGGTCGGCGTCAACTACGTCCTGGCTCCAGGCCTGTCGCTCCAGGCCGACTACGTCCATTCCAAGGTCGGTTTCGAGCGGTCCGGCAACGTGAACACTTCCGATGTCGTCCTGGTCGGCCTTCAACTAAGCTTTTGATCCCGGATGTGAGGCGCTTCATAGCACCCCTGGCCAATCCGCCCGACGGTGAGGACCACACGGAAACTCCGGATCACGAGGCTTGGCATGGCGATGCTGCGGATGACATCGGTTCGGGAGGAAACCCCAGGCGGCGCCGAGGAAACCTTCAATGCCGTGCTGGTCTCCGCGATGGCCGGGTACGGGGCCATGGCGGTCGCCGCCGCTCGGGACGACGACGCCACCACGCTGGCGCGGGCGGTCGGGACGCGCATGGATGCGGCGGGCGCCGTCGTCATGGTCGCGATGGCGCACCCCGGAGCATCCCTACGCGACCTGATCGATCAGGTCGGCGTAACCGTCCGCCCCAAAGTCATTCCCATAGCCGCGTCCAAGTCCAGGGCGAAAAAGCATCGAACCGACGACCTTCCCAGCCCTGAATCATTGGCCTTGACCCTCCTGCAAGGAGAGGACGCCGGGCTTCTCATCGTCGCCGAGGCCCACGCCCTGGACCAGGAAGCGCTGGAAGACCTCCTGTCATTGTCCCAGGTGCATCTGGGAGACGGCCGAGCCTTGCAGGTGCTTTTGGCCGGAAACGACGATCTCAACGCCAATCTCGACCGCGCCAATGGTCAGGTCCGCGTCAAGCGGTGGACCCTGGAAGCCCGGCCCCAGCCGGCCACCCAAAAGGCAATCCCCGCTCCGAAGCCTCAGCCTCAGCCGATCCCGGTACAGCCGCCGTCACCCACCCTGTCACAAGCCCCGCCGCCTGCTGACCGGCGTCCCCGCCACCGCCACGCCGCGTTCGGCCTGCTGTTGACCGCCGCCGCCGCGACAGGATGGTTCGCCGCCGACCGTGCCCTAACCGAATACTCCGTTGCCGTTCCGGTGCCGCCCACGATCGAATCCCCGCTGGCCGAAGCCAGCGCCCAACCGGAACCCGAACCAGTTCCAGCCCCCATCGAGCCTCAAGCCGACATCCAGACCCCCGAACCACCCCCGGAGGTCCTGCTTTCGACCGACCACGGCCCCATGCCGACCTTGAACCCCGGCGATACCATCGTCGTCCAGGTCGAAACCAGCGCGGACAGGTTCGTCTACTGCTACTACATGGACAGCTTCCGGCAGGTATCCCGCATCTTCCCCAACCGCTTCCAGACCGACGCCTTCGTGCCGGCAGGGCAGCAGGTCGCGATCCCACCGGGTCCGGAAGCCGAACGCCCCTTCAACATCCGGCTCGACATGGCCGGCCGCCTCGAAGTCATCACCTGTCTGGCCTCATCGACCGCCATCGACCGGAGCGGGATCGACGGCGCCGACATTGACGACCTGACGCCCATTCCAGGGGTGGGATAGCAGGACATCTTCGACGCCTTCGGCAAGCTGGCCGGCACGGGTGCCCGCAGCCAGACCATGCCGATCAACGTCGTCGCCAGGGCGGCCGAACAGTAACCGGGTCGGATGCTACTGATCCGACAATCGGTCAGTAGTCCCAGAAGGCCGCTACCCAGCGAAAGGCATCGCCGTCGGCCGCCACCCGGCCGAGCGATGGGAACGGCAGGTGAGTGGCCACCAGCAGTTCGCCGGTCGCCGCCAGCTCCCGCAAAAGACGGACCCGAACGCGCGCCGCCTCTTCCGGGTCGTGTTCGAAACCGTTATGCCAGTCGGGCTGGTCGAACCCGACCGCGAACACGGCGTCGCCGGCGAACGTCAGCCCGTCGCCGCCGGACGCCAGGCGAACCACGCTGTGTCCGGGAGTGTGGCCGCCGGTGCGGCGGACGACCACCCCCGGCGCCACTTCGTGCTCCTCCTCGAATGTCCGCAGATGACCCTCGTACTCTTTAACGAACCGCTTGGCGGTCGACCGAAGCGCGTCCGGGAACCCCTGCGGCATGGAAGTGCGGGAGAAATCGGGCGACTCCCAAAAGTCGACCTCGGCGGCCGCCACGTGGACCCGCAGGTCCGGGCGCAGCCGCTCCTTTACTCCGTCGACGAGCAGCCCGCCGATATGGTCCATGTGCATGTGGGTAAGCACGACGTCGGTCACGGATGCCAGATCGACGCCGGCGGCCTCCAGCCGCATGACCAGCTGCCCGGCCCGAGGCAAGTTCAAGTTCGGGTCCAGCCCCAGCCCGCTGTCGATGAGTATGGTCTGCCCGCCGCTACGCACCACGACCACGTTCAGCGCCCAGTCGAAAGCGTCCTGCGGCAGGAACATGTCGCTCAGCCAGGCCGCCCGGACGGCTGGTTCCGCGTTGTGCGCCAACATCGCGGTTGGAAGTGGGAGCACCCCATCGCTGAGCACAAGCACGTCGATCTCGCCGATCCGCAGTGCGTAGCGCGACGGAACCAGCTCTTCGTGCCCCGGTCTGCCGGAGAGTGAGGCGTTGTCGAAGCTCAAGGTCGTTTCCTGCCGACCTTCGCTATTCCGACGGGGTTTATTCTTTTGGGCGAGGTAGTTCAGACGGTTTGTCATGGTCGTTCTCCGGTTGCTTGAGTCGAGGATCTCAGGCGAAAGCCGCTCTTCCGGCGCGGGAGCGACGGATCGCCCAGAGCGTGAGCGCGATGCCGATGAGTGCTGGCAGGGTGACGGCGGGAAAGTCGCGCGGTATGGCCGAGGGCGCGCAGATGCCGACTGCGACCTCCCACAGGTGGAACAGGGCGTGCGCGGACAGCCACAGAGTGGCGGCGGCCCAGAGGCCGATGCGGCGCTCCGGCCGCAGCAGGCCGACGATGAACGCGACGCCCAGGAACAGCTTGATGATCCCGATATCGCGGATGAAGTGCTGATTGAAGAAGCCGGTATCGGTCACGCCCGGCACGAAATCATACCAAACTTGCGGAGCGACGAGCATGAAGAGCCCGTTCGCGGAAAGAAAGATCGCGTTGAGCGTCGCCAAAGCGGTGACCGCGACCGGGGCACCTTCATGACGTAAGTTCGTTTTCACGATTAAATCCTTGCCGATGATCTGGCGTGCCATTCCTCGAACCTCGTCGGTCCGATGCGCGGATTCTGGTCCGGCGTCAGCGACTGGTCGTTCAGCACCGAGCCGAAGTAGCGCGCGTGGATGTCCGCGACGACCCGGCGGCCGTCCCCCTTCGCGGCCATGACCTCTCCAGCCAGCTTGTCGAGGGCGATCGGCTCTGGACCGGCCACCTCGACGGTGCCGTTCACCGGAGGTCCTGCCGCAAGTTCGGCCAGCGTGGCGGCGACGTCATCCGACGCGATGGGCTGCACGAGGGCGGGCGACAGGCGGATGACATCGCCGTCGGCGCCAGCCTCGACGATGCCGGCGATGAACTCGAAGAACTGCGTCGAGCGGAGGATCGTATAGGGAATTCCGGAGGCCTTGATCAGGTTCTCCTGCGCGACCTTGGCGCGGAAGTATCCATTCTCGGGAAGGCGATCGGCACCGACGACGGACAGTGCCACGTGATGCCCCACGCCTGCCGCGCTTTCCGCGGCGAGAAGGCTGCGGCCGGAGGTCTCGAAGAATTCCAGGACCCTCTTGTCCTCGAACGATGGCGAGTTCGCCACATCGACGACCACCTCAGCGCCGGCAAGCGCCTCGGACAACCCCTCGCCGGTGATGGTATCGACGCCGGAGCTGGGGGACGCCGCCACGACCTCATGCCCACTCTGACGAAGCCTGCCGACAAGCTTGGTCCCGATCAGGCCGCTGCCGCCGATAACGACGATCTTCATGCTTCGCTCCTCCTTTTGATATCGGCCACGTCCGTGGCGACTGATGAGCGGAGGATGCCTGGAATCTGGCCGGAAGACCTTGCGGCTTCCTTGAATTTCCATTGAGTTCAGCTTCAAAGATCGTCCAAATGGGCCGCTATTCCGGCACTGTCCGGACTACCAGCCTGCTGAGCGCCGAAATGCAATTCGTGTTTGGGGACTACCTGCTCGACCTTGACCGGCGGGAGCTCTCACGGGGCGCCGACGCGATCCCTATCGGACCGCAAGTCTTCGACCTGCTGGTCTATCTGGTGCGAAACCGCGAGCGCGTCGTCAGCAAGGATGGTCTGCTGGACGCGGTGTGGGATGGGCGGATCGTCTCTGAATCGACCCTGACCAGTCATATCAATGCGGTGCGTAAGGCCATTGGCGACAATGGTGAGGAACAGAGGCTGATCCGAACGGTCGCCCGGAAAGGATTCCGGTTCGTTGGAGACGTCCGGGAGATACGATCGTCGGACGGCTTCGGAGCATCGAGGACCGGAACTCTCAACTCGGATGAACCAACGGCACATGCCCTGGCCCTTCCCGACAAGCCTTCCATCGCCACCTTGCCGTTCCTGAATTTGAGCGGCGATCCGGAACAGGAGTATTTCGCCGACGGCATCGTCGAGGACATTATCTCGGCGCTATCCCGCATCGGCTGGCTGTTCGTCATCTCGCGAAACTCGAGCTTCACGTACAAAGGCCGGGCGGTTGACGTGAAACAGGTGGGCCGCGATCTGGGCGTGCGTTACGTGCTGGAAGGCAGCGTGCGCAAAGCGGCGCACCGCGTGCGCATCACAGGCCAGCTCATCGATGCGACAACGGGCGCGCATCTCTGGGCGGAGCGTTTCGAAAGCGCTCTAGACGATATCTTCGAGTTGCAGGATCAGGTGGCCGAGAGCGTCGTCGGCGCGATAGCACCGCAGCTGGAGCGGGCGGAGATCGACCGCGCGAAGCGGAAGCCGACCGAGAGCCTGGACGCCTACGACTACTATCTGCGCGGGATGGCGAACTTTCACCAGCGAACCAGGGAGGCTGTCACCCAGGCGCTGCCGTTGTTCCACAAGGCAACTGAGCTCGATCCGGACTTCGCCTCGGCCTATGGAATGGCGGCGTGGTGCCATTTCTGGCGCAAGATCAACGGATGGATGACCGATGCCGCTGATGAGGCCGCCGAGGGCGCCCGACTGGCCCGCCGGGCGGTGGAACTGGGCGTGAACGATGCGGTCGCCCTCACCAGAGGCGGTCACGCGCTCGGCCATTTCGGCGGCGACCTCGACGGCTGCATCGCACTGCTCGACAGGGCGCTGGTGCTCAACCCCAACCTGTCGGCCGCCTGGTATCTCGGCGGCTTCCAGCGGATTTCCCGAGGGGAACACGATGATGCCATCGGGCGCATCGCGCATGCCATGCGCCTGAGCCCCCTTGACCCGGAGATGGTACGAATGCAGGCGGGTACGGCGATGGCCCATTTGTTTGCCGGACGCTTCGACGCCGCATCGTCATGGGCGGAGAAAGCATTGAGAGACTTGCCGGGGTTCCTGCTGGTAGCCGGCATCATCGCGGCAAGCCATGCGCTCGCCGGCCGAACGGACGAGGCACGGCAGGCGTTGCGTCATCTGCGTGGGCTCGATCCGGAGCTGCGGATCTCCAATCTCAAGGACTGGGTTCTGCTCCGGCGGCCGGAAGATCTCGCCGTGTTCACGGAGGGCTTCCGTAAGGCAGGACTGCCGGAATGAAAGAACGCCGTCAAAGCGTCGCCAGCACCCCGCCATCGACGTAGATGATCTGCCCATTGACGAAGTCCGACGCGGAGGACGCCAGGAAGATGCACGCTCCCTGCAACTCCTCGACCCGTCCCCAGCGCCCCGCCGGCGTCCGCTTCTTCAGCCAGGTGTCGAACTCGACGTTGTCGATCAAAGCCTGATTGAGCGGCGTCGCGAAATAGCCGGGACCGATCGCGTTGATCTGCAAGCCGTGGCGCGCCCAGTCGGTACACATCCCCTTGGTCAGGTTCTTCACCGCCCCCTTGGCGGCGGTATAGGGCGCCACCGAATAGCGCGCGGCGTCGCTCATCAGGCTGCCGATGTTGATGATCTTGCCCCGGCCGCGCGGGATCATGGCGCGCGCCACCGCCTGCGAAACGTAGAAGACGCTGTCCAGGTTGGTGCGGATCACCTCATGCCACGTCTCCACCGCGAAGTCCTCCAGCGGCGCGCGACGCTGGATGCCGGCATTGTTGACCAGAATGTCGATCGGCCCGACATCCCGCTCGATGCCGGCGATCCCCTCCACGACGGCGCCATGGTCGGACACGTCGAACGCCGCCACCGCCACCTCGATCCCCTGCGCTTGCAAGCTTTCCGCAGCCTTGTCCAGCTTCCCCCGGTCACGCCCGTTCAGCACGACCGAAGCCCCGGCAAGACCCAATCCCTGCGCCAGGGCAAAACCGATCCCCTGACCCGACCCCGTCACCAGCGCACGGCGGCCTTTCAGGTCGAAAAGTGAAAGCGACATCTTTTCTCCTCCCTATGGTCTGATCTCATTCGTCCCATTGAAATGGGTACTAAAAAGCAATACCTTGCATCTACGACCCATTATGCTGGGACAGGCAGTAAAATGTGCGCGGCATCTCTGACCCTGCAAATCCATCACCACGGGAACTGGCACGATGCCGCCATCCTCGACATCCGGGAGCCCGATCGGGGAATTGCCGGAGTAACGGTCCTGTCCTGCGAAGCGGACTACTTCTTCGACTGGGGCGCCATTCCGTTTTCCGAAGACAGGCCGCTGGTGGACATTCATGCCCTGTCGGTCCAGGTCCCGGTCGATATGGAATACCGAAGCATTGGACACTGGCCGGCATTCCTGCTCGACCTGCTGCCCCAGGGACATGCAAGGCGGCGGCTCACCACCGAACTTGGGTTCACGTCGCCCGACGCCCCTGCGGTGGAGCTGCCGTTGCTGCTGCGTGGCGCCGGAAGCCCCATCGGCAACCTGCGTGTCCGCGAAGCTTGGGAGGCGGAACAGGAGCGCCTGAAGAGCCACAGCTTCAAAGGCCTGCAAACCGCAGAGATCCTCGATCGAAGCGACCGCTTTCTGGATGCCGCCGACCGGTTCGCCCTGATCGCATCCGGCTCCAGCGGCGTCCAGGGCGAATGGCCGAAGGTCCTGCTGACACAGGCCGCCGACGGTTTGTGGTATCCCGACCCCCTGGTGTCCGATAACGACGCGCGGGACCACGCCATAGTCAAGCTGAGCCGGGCACGCACCGCCGCCGACCTGCTGATCCTGGCGGCGGAAGCTCCGTATCTCGAAGTCGCCCGTGAATTCGGATTGCGAGTCGGCAGGCCGCTGACCTACGCCGACCACGTTCTGCTTATCCCGCGTTTCGACCGGCAGGTCCAAACCAAGGGCAATGCCACCGAGACCATCCGCCTTGGACAGGAAAGCATCGTCTCCGCCATTGGGGTAGCGCAGTTCGGCTATGTGGCCGCGCATGAGGAATACCTTGCGGCGATCAAGCGCTTCAGCACCGATCCGGCGGCTGAAACCGTCGAATACGTGCTGCGCGACGTCCTGAATCTGGCGATGGGCAATCCCGACAACCACGGGCGGAACACCGCTCTCCAGAAGGCGCCGGACGGCTGGATCGGGCTGACCCCGCTGTTCGACTTCACGCCCATGCGCCTCGACCCCGGCGGCATCATACGGCACACCAGATGGGCCTGCCTGAACCGCAACGATCTGGTGCCGGACTGGTCCATCGTCTGCGAGACCGCCGCCGACGGCGTGATGGAGCCGGAGGCGCTGCGGGCCATCCTCGCCGGCAAGGAACAGTTCGTCCGCGACCTGCCGGCTATCGCCCGGCGGCATAACGTCCCCGGCGACGTGATCGGGCAGGCGCTTGGCCGATGCGGTGAGATTGCCGACACCCTGGCAGCCCTGAAAGGGAAGGAGCACCGTCATGCCCCGGCTTAAGCGCATGACGCGGGAAGAAACGCTTGAAGCTCGGCGCCTGCTGGCGGAGCGGGCGGCAAGCGGCGATCTCCGCCTGCCCGAAGCGGTCACCGCCATCCGCCACACGCTGGGTATGACGCAGGAGCAGTTCGGCAAGGCGTTCCGGCTGACCCGCCGGCAGGTCAGCGACCTGGAGACGGGGGCCGGCAACCCGACGGCGGAAACCCTCAACCGGATCGCCAAACCTTTCGGCTTCGCCGTCGGGTTCGTCCCCCGTGCGCCCAAGCCGCCGGTCACCGGATAACCCTAATCTTACGACTTGCCGCCCTTGGCGCGCGCTACCTCCGCCGTCTCCGCCACGGGGGTCACCGCGCCGCGCCCGTCGAACCAGGAAACCAGATTGTCCACCACCAACTGGCCCATGGCGTTGCGGGTATGGACCGTTCCCGACGCCACGTGCGGCAGCAGGACCGTGTTCTCCAGCGCCATCAGTTCCGCCGGAACGTTGGGTTCGTCGGCGTAGACATCCAGGCCGGCGGCCTGGATCTTGTTCGATTTCAGCGCGTCGATCAGCGCCGCTTCATCGACCACGGTGCCGCGCCCGACATTGAGGAAGATGCCGTCAGGACCCAGCGCCTCGAACACCGCCGCACCGATCGTCTTTTCCGTCGCCTTGCCGCCGGGAATGACCGAGATCAGCACGTCGACCTGCCGCGCCAATTCGACCGGATCGGCGACATAAGGGTATTCGACGCCGTCCTGTTTGTGCCGGCCGTAATACGAGATCGGCAGGCCGAAGGCTTGCAGCCGCTTCGCGATAGCCTTGCCGATTCGCCCCAGGCCCAGGATGCCGATCTTGCGGTCGCGCAGCGACGAGGTCAGCGGGAAGGCGCCCGACGGCCACTTGCCGTCGCGCAGGTGACGCTCGGCGGCGGGGATGCGGCGGACGGTCGAGATCAGCAGGCCGATGGTCAGGTCGGCAACCTCGTCGGTCAGAACGTCGGGCGTGTTGGTGACGACGATGCCGTGGCCGCCGGCCCATTTGGCGTCGATCTGGTCATAGCCGACGCCGAAGGCGGCGACGATTTCCAGCGCCGGCAGCTTGCCCAGCAGGGTCTCGTTCACCGGCGAATGACCGCCGGCTGCTACTCCCCGGATTCGCGACCCGTTTTCCGCCAGCCATGCGTCCCGGTCGTTGATTTCCCAGAGTCGGTGGACCGTGAACAGTTTGGCGATCTGATCCGTGACGACCGGCAGCATAGGGGCGATCTGGAGAATTTCGGGACGAGCCATGGCTGATTCAGCACCTTATTATTTGAAGAACCGGGTAACATCCGGGTAGGTGCATAGAATGCCCTGTCCGTCAACCATCGGCAAGTTTCGTTCCAAATAAAAGCTGCTTTAATGTGGCAAAAAGTCGCGTTACCATCCGGCAAAGCCTCCAAACCAGAGAGGCGGCAAAAAGGGGGGAGATGAGCCCGTGGCGAACGACACGGAACTACCCGATCCAACGCGGCTCGACCTTATCAGGACCAAGCTGTTCACGGCCGTTCTCGGCGACGTCATGGACGCGCGCGGCTTGACCCGCCAGTTCCTGCCGCCGGAAATCCGCGCGCTCGATCCTGACATGGTGATCGCCGGCTACGCCATGCCGGTGCTGGAAGCGGACTGCTGCGGCGACGTGGAAGGGCAGAGGGACGGCCAGGGGGAAGGACAGGGCGGACGATCCAACCCGTTCGGCCTGATGCTCCGCGCACTCGACGAACTCAAGCAGGACGAAGTCTATATCTGCACCGGCGGCACGCCGCGCTACGCCCTTTGGGGCGAGCTGATGAGCACGCGGGCAAAAACGCTCGGCGCGGCGGGCGCCGTGGTCGATGGCTACCACCGCGACACCAACGGAATCCGGCGGCTGGGGTTTCCGGTCTTCTCCTACGGGTCCTACGCGCAGGACCAGCGGGTGCGCGGCCGCGTCATCGACTACCGCTGCCCGATTGAGTTCGCCAACGGCGCGCGAGTCGATCCCGGCGACGTGATTGTCGGCGATATCGACGGCGTGCTGGTGATTCCGCGCGCCCGCGCCGACGAGATCGTCTCCGCCGCCTTGGAGAAAGTGGAAGGCGAGGAAGCCGTCCGCCTGATGATCGAGCGGGGCGAAAGCACTGAAGCGATCTTCGGCAAGACCGGCATCATGTGAACGACCCGATACCCCGAAGTGGGGACCGGCAAGACTCACGATCCGACAAAAATGCCAACAAAAACGATAACGAAAGCGATGGGGAGGAAACGATGAAATCACTTATGGGAGCCGTCTTCGCGATCAGCGTGGCGGCGGCGGGGCAGGCATCGGCTCAGGAAGTCCTGAACGTGTCCTGGGTCAAGGGTTTCTACAAATCCGAAGACGACGCGCTTTACGAGGCGATCAAGAAGTTCGAGCAGAAGACCGGCGTCAAGGTCGAGCTGTCCCAGTATCCCGTCCAGGACATGATCCCGAAGACGGTCGCCTCGCTCGACAGCGGCACGCCGCCCGATGTCGCCTATGCCGACGTCTACGACTTCCAGGTCACCGGCAAATGGGCCTTCGAAGGCCGGCTCGAGGATGTCAGCGACATCATCGAGCCGATCAAGGACCGCTTCGCCCCCAATACGATCGAGACGACCTACCTGCTCAACGAAAAGACCGGCAAGCGCGCCTATTACGCCTATCCTATCAAGCAGCAGACGATGCATATCGAATACTGGATCGATATGCTGAATCAGGCCGGCTTCCAGGAAGCCGACATCCCGAAGACCTGGAAGGAATACTGGGCCTTCTGGTGCGGCAAGGTTCAGCCCGCCTACCGCAAGGCGTCCGGCCAGCGGGGCTACGGCATCGGTCAGCCGCTCGGCGTCGATGGCAGCGATTCCTTCTACTCGTTCCTGACCTTCGCCGACGCCTACAACGTCAAGATGGTCGATAACGACGGCAAGCTGCTGATCGACGATCCCAAGGTGAAGGAAGGGCTGACCGGCGCCCTCACCGACTATACCGAGCCCTACGTGAAAGGCTGCGTGCCGCCGTCGGAGACGAGCTGGAAGGACCCGGACAACAACGTCGCGTTCCACAACAAGACGACCGTCCTGACCCACAACGCGACGATCTCGATCGCCGCCAAGTGGCTGGATGACATGAACAACGCCACGCTCAACGACGAGCAGCGCGCGCAAGCCAAGAAGAATTATTACGAACTGATCCGCACGGCGGGTTTCCCGAGCAAGCCGGACGGCAGCAAGATGGTCTACCGCGCCGCCGTCAAAACAGGCGTCATCTTCTCCAACTCCAAGAACAAGGCGCGCGGCAAGGAATTCGTGAAGTTCCTGCTGGAGGAAGAGAACCTGACCCCCTACGTCGAGGGCTCGCTCGGCCGCTGGTTCCCTGTCACCAAGGAAGGCCAGGAACGCCCGTTCTGGAAAGCCGACCCGCATCGCCAGTCGGTCTACAATCAGTTCAAGGACGGCACCGTGACCTTCGAGTTCACCAAGAACTACAAGTTCACGATCCTCAACAACGAGAACATCTGGGCCAAGGCCGCCAACCGCGTCATCAACGAGAAGGTGCCGGTGGACAAGGCCGTGGACGAGATGCTGGCCCGCATCAAGGCCGTCGCCGGCTAGCCGCACGGGATAGTAGAAGCGACCTCCGGCCGCTTGCAGTAAAGCGGCCGGAGGCCGCTTCTACCTAACAGGCGAATAAACCGGTTTCCAATGAGACAAGAACGGCGGATCCGATGGATACTCTGACGGTTTCCGACACGGACACGGAGGCCCCGCCCAAGCGGCGGGGCTGGTCGCAGACCCGCATCTGGGGCACCATCTTCCTGGTGCCCTACGTCCTGGTCTTCCTGTTCTTCGTGGTCTATCCCGTCTGCTACGGGTTCTGGCTGGCGCGCGACCCGCAGACCTATGTCCAGCTGTTCGAAGACCCGATTTTCATCCGGTCGATCTTCAACACGCTGTTCTTCCTGCTGGTCGGCGTCAACCTGAAGATGCTCGTGGCGCTGCTGCTGTCGGGCTTCTTCCTGCACGACCGCATCTGGATACGTTGGCTGTCGCTGATCTTCATCCTGCCCTGGGCGGTGCCGTCGATCCCGACGATCCTGTCGGTCCGCTTCATGCTCAACCCCGAATGGGGCATCGTCAACCAGCTCATCTTCAAGCTGACGGCGGAAGACGGGCCGAACTGGCTGAACGATCCCACATTAGGCCTGACCTTCTCGGTGCTGGTCCATATCTGGAAGAGCCTGCCGTTCTGGACGCTGATCCTGCTGTCCGGCCGGCTCGCGATCTCCAAGGACATGTACGAGGCGGCGTCGGTCGACGGCGCAAGCTCGATCCAGCAGTTCCGCTTCGTCACGTGGCCGTCGATGAAGACGCTCTACGTGACCTGCACGCTCCTGTCGATGATCTGGACGCTCGGCGACTTCAACAGCGTCTATCTGCTGACGGGCGGCGGTCCGGCCGACCTTACCCATGTGCTGGCGACGCTCGGCATCCGCTACCTGCGGCTCGATCAGGTCAACCTGTCGATGGCGGCGATCGTCTCGGCGCTGCCGCTGGTGCTCCCGCTCGTGTACTTCATGATGAGGCGGCTGTCCAAATGACAACACGATCCATGGGACGACCGTTAGTCAGGATCGCGGGCGAGGCGAAACTCCTCCTGATCGGAATCCCGGTCCTGCTCTGGACCCTGCTGCCGATCTACCACCTGCTGCTGTTCGCGATCTCGCCGCGCGACGCCGCTTTCTCCGGCAATCTCTGGCCGGAGAATCCGACGCTCCGCAACTTCGAGATCGTGCTGAAGCAGGACCACTACTTCCTAATCCACTTCTGGGAACAGCTCGCCAATTCCCTGATCGTCGCCGTCTCGACCGGCTTCCTGACCCTGCTGATCGCAACCTTTGCCGCCTTCGCGATCAGCAGGCTCCGGGTGGAAGGCGGGCGCACCGTCATGAACTTGGCGCTCTTCACCTACTTCATCCCCGCCGCCTTCCTGGCGGTGCCGATGTACCGCACGATGGGCATCTACGGACTGCTCAACAGCAAGTGGGCCTTGATCCTCGCCATGGTCACGGTGGCGTCGCCCTACGCGATCTGGGTGCTGAAGCAGGCATCGGACAAGCTGCCCTACGAGCTGGACGAGGCGGCCGTCGTGGATGGCGCGTCGCCCCTCCAGCTCTTCTGGATGGTCTACCTGCCGCTGATGAAGCCGTCGCTGGTGGCGGTCGGGACCTACGCCCTGCTGCTCGCCTGGAACGAATACCTCTACGCCTTCCTGCTGCTGTCCCGCGACACCGAGATCACGCTGCCGGTGGCGCTCGGCAACTTCCTGGCCGCAGACGATTCCCCGTGGGAGCTACTGATGACGACCGGCCTGATCTACGCGCTGCCCCCGGCGGCGATCTACTACGCCTTCAAACGCTACATGGTCTCGGGCCTGACCGCCGGTGCGGTAAAGAGCTGAACAGTGGAAGGATTCAAGCATGGCCTCGGTTGAGATCAGGGACGTCCGCAAGGCCTATGGCAACGCGCAGGTCCTTCACGGCGTATCGGTGGACATCCAGGACGGCGAGTTCGTCATTCTGGTAGGCCCATCCGGCTGCGGAAAATCGACGCTGCTCCGCATGCTCGCCGGGCTGGAAAGCATCACCGGCGGCGAGATCCGCATCGGCCCTCGGGTGGTCAACGACATCCCTCCCAAGGAACGGGACATCGCGATGGTGTTCCAGAACTACGCCCTCTATCCCCACATGACGGTCGCGGAGAACATGGCGTTCTCGATGCGGCTGCGCCGGGCCAAGAAGTCCGATATCGAGGTCCGGGTCAACCGCGCCGCCGATATCTTAGGGTTGACCAAGCTGCTCGGCCGCTATCCCAAGGAACTGTCCGGCGGCCAGCGCCAGCGCGTCGCCATGGGCCGCGCCATCGTCCGCGACCCCAAGGTCTTCCTGTTCGACGAACCGCTGTCCAACCTGGACGCCAAGCTGCGCGTCGCCATGCGCGCCGAGATCAAGGAACTGCACCAGCGGCTCCGGACCACGACGGTCTACGTCACCCATGACCAGATCGAGGCCATGACCATGGCCGACAAGATCGTGGTGATGCGCGACGGCATCGTGGAGCAGATGGGCGCACCCCTCGACCTCTACGACAGGCCGGGCAACCTCTTCGTCGCCGGCTTCATCGGCTCCCCCGCGATGAACCTGCTGGAAGGCGCCATCGAAGGCGGCGCCTTCGTGACCAAGGGCGGCCTGCACCTGCCGCTGCCGGCAAACCATGCCTCGGCCCCGGCCAACCGTCCCCTCGTCTACGGCCTCCGCCCCGAACACATCACGCTCAGCGACACGCTCAGCGACGGCGGCGTGCCGGTGGAGGTCGTGGTGGTCGAACCGACCGGCTCGGAAACCCTGATCGTGGTCAAGGGCGGGCATACCGAATTCGATTGCCTGTTCCGCAGCCGCATCCATCCCAAGCCGGGCGAAACCCTCCGCATCCAGCCGGACATCGCCCATGTCCACCTGTTCGACGCCGAGAGCGGGCGCAGGCTGGAATAATACCAAGAGCCGGAGAGGTTGACCTGTGAGAATACTTCTGCCGCGTAGGTCGGTCTAAAGCGAAGCGGCAGCCGACAAGCAGGCGCGTCTATGTCGGCTGCCGCTTCGCTTTAGACCGACCTACGGCATGAGCGTCTTCACCAGTCAACTTCTTCGGCCCTTGGAATAAAAGCTCCCGAGTAAACGGAAAGTACAATGGCGAAACTTACTTCGATCGAACCCGGATTCTACCGCATCCCGCTGCCCACGGTGCTGACCGACAGCACCCACGGCGAAATGAAGGCGTTCGAACTCAACACCGTCCGCCTGCGCGACGCCGACGGGGCGGAGGGAACCGGCTACACCTTTACCGTGGGCCGCAACGGCGGCGCCATCGATTCCGTGCTGACGCGCGAGATGACCGAGTTGATGGCCGGCGAGGACGCCGACACCATCGAGCGCCTGTGGCTCAAGGCATGGTGGGCGCTCCACTACGGCGGCAGAGGCGGCCCCACCGTCCTCGCCCTCTCCGCCTTCGACATGGCGCTGTGGGACCTCAAGGCCCGCCGCGCCAACCTGCCGCTGTGGCGGCTGCTCGGCGGCTACGACCCGCGCGTGCCCTGCTACGCCGGCGGCATCGACCTCGACCTGCCCCTGGAAGACCTGCTGCGCCAGACCGACGGCAACCTCGCCAAGGGCTTCCGCGCGATCAAGATGAAGGTCGGACGCAAGAACCTGTTCGAGGATGTCGAGCGCGTCGCCGCCATGCGCCAGCACCTTGGCCAGGGCTTCCCCCTGATGGTCGACGCCAACATGAAATGGGGCGTGGACGAAGCGATCCGCGCCGCCCGCGCCCTCCAGCCCTTCGACCTGACATGGCTGGAAGAACCGACCATCCCCGACGACCCGGCAGGCCACGCCCGCATCGTCCGCGAAGGCGGCCTCCCCATAGCGGCCGGCGAGAACCTGCGCACCCTGTGGGAGTTCAAGCTCTACATAGCCGGCGGCGGCGTGACCTATCCGGAACCCGACGTCACCAACTGCGGCGGCGTCACACCCTTCATGAAGATCGCCCATCTGGCCGAAGCCTTCAACCTGCCTGTAACCAGCCACGGCGCCCACGACGTGACGGTCCACCTGCTGGCCGCCTGTCCCAACCGCTCCTACCTGGAAGCCCACGGTTTTGGGCTGGAGCGCTATATCGCGGAACCGCTCCGGATCGAAGATGGCGTCGCCCTGGCGCCGGAACGGCCGGGACACGGGATCGAGTTCGATTGGAAGGGGCTGGAGAAGATCCGGGCTTGATCTTTCGGCCGTTGCCGAAGTTCGTTCGATGGGCAATGGTGCCGGAAGCATCCGACCACCTGGAAGTTCCGCACCATGCCTCACCGCACGCCATCCACCTTCGACCCGGCCAAAGCCGGCTGGGAGCGTCTGCCCGACGCCGGCTTCCTCGATCTGGTCGGCCCTCTCTGGCGGAAGCGGGACGAACAGGGCCTCGCCTTCGGCTTCCGGGCGGAACCCAAGCACGCTAACCTGATCGACGTCGTCCAAGGCGGCATGCTGATGACGTTCGGCGACCGGGCACTCGGCATCGCCGCTTGGGAAGCGGCGCAGACCAGGGTCTGCGTCACCATCCAGTTCGACATGCAGTTCATCGGAGCCGGCGAGATCGGCGACTTCATCGAGATCCGGCCGGAAGTGATCAGGAAGACGCAGACGCTCGTCTTCCTGCGCGGCATGCTGATGGTCGGCACCCGGGTCGTGTCCTCGGCCAATGGCGTCTGGAAGATACTGGACCGCCCGCAGCCGCAGCCCCAAGACCGGTAAGAATCAGCGGCCCCTGTCGACCGAGCGTGCCCAATGCAAGGCGGTTACAGCCAGATTTGCATTCTGGCTATAACCAGGGACGCTCATGCTTGTCGCCAAGCCAGTAAAGTGGTTATGATGGTTACAGCCAGACTTGAATTCTGGCTGTAACCATGCTGAAAGCGGAGGACTGCCGTGGTTGAACGCCTGACCATGCCGATCCAGACGCTTTACGCCGAACTGATCGACAGGTGCGGGATTGCGGCTTTCGATGCCGACTTTCCGCCTAATGGCGGCTTCTACAAAACATCGATCAAAGGGCGCGACTACTGGTACTTCCGCGAAAGTCCCGACAGCAGTGGACATCGTCGGCAGAAATATGCCGGACCCGATGGTCCGGAGATTCGCGAGCTTATCGCGAAGCATGGAAAAACAAAGAATGCCTACAAAGAACGCCGGCAGTTGATCGCTGCCTTGCGGAGATCGGGGATCGCCGTCCCGCCCGATGAGACGGGTGAAATCCTGGAAGCCCTGTCCCGTGCCGGCGTGTTCCGGCTGCGCGCTTGTCTTGTCGGAACCGTCGCATTTTAAACATTTGGCGGACTGCTCGGCGTCAAGCTACCGGGAGCGATCGTTCAGACCGGAGATATAGATATTGCTCAATTCAGGTCGATATCGGTGGCGATCGCTGACGATGATCAGACCGAACCGCTGCTCGACATCCTTCGCGGTATCGACTCCAGCTTCCAGCCTGTTCCCTATGCCACGGATGCCCGCCTGCACATGGCTTACAGGAACGACAACGAGTATCGCGTGGAAGTGTTGACTCCGAACAGGGGGCCTGATCAGGAAGCGCCCGTCGACTTACCGGCTCTCCAGGCGCAAGCTCAGCCGTTTCGCTCCCTTGACTTCCTGATCTATGACGCAATACCAGCCGTCGTGCTTCATGGCGGCGGCGTCCTGGTCAATGTCCCCAGACCTGAACGATATGCCCTTCACAAACTGATCGTCAGTCAGCGTCGCCGGGAAAGCGCCGCGAAAGTCGATAAGGATCTGCAACAGGCCGAAGTCCTGCTCGACGTGCTGGCTGACCGCCGCAAGGCGGATCTGTGCGATGCTTGGGAGGAACTGTGCGGTCGTGGTCCGAAATGGCGGTTTCTCGCAGCCAACGGAATGGCCGCAATCGACGAGGAAATCCGCAAGAAGGTCGTCAGGGTCGTTCAAGACGATTTGTCGGCTGAGAAGGCGAAAGACGGACCTGCGGACGCCTCCGCCACTTGAGACCGGAAGTCGCTGGCCCGTATTCCTCCGTGCGGCAGTTTAAACGACCAATCGGATTCTCTTGACGTTGGCTACGGACTCATCAGCTCCGGTAATGACCGTTACGCGCGTCACCGCCCATCCGGCGTCCCGGCCTGACGATGGCAGCCGTGGTCAGCAGGGCGGCCAGCGCCAACCCCGTTCCCATGAACACCAGCGAGCCAGACGACGGCTGCTGCGATAATGCCTGGCGCCGGGCGGCCTTCGGCTCGCTCATCCGGCGATGGACCTGCGCCAGCATCGGGTCGGACATCAGGTTGGTGGCGGCGCCTTGGACCTTGGTCTTCAGGGTCTCGGCGATCACGTGATGACGGTCCGCCATCAGCGCTTCGAAGCCCTGGCGTGCGACTTCGGCGGGATCGTCCTTCGCGCCGTCGCCGACCGGCGTCCCGTCCATGCCGGCCCGGTGGAAGAAGTCGGTGTCGGTCGGGCCGGGCAGCAGCGCCGTGACGACGATCCCCTTTGGCGCCATCTCGTTCCGCAGCGCCTCGGCGAACGACCTTATGAACATCTTCGACGCCGAGTAGACGGCTTCGAACGGCCCCGGCATCAGCGCCGAAATCGACGATGTGAACAGGATCCTGCCGCTGCCGCGCGCGGCCATATCGCGGACGATCAGCTTGGTCAGGTGTACCTGGCTACGGACGTCGAGGTCGATCAGACGCAGCTCGGCATCGAGATCGGTCTGGCTGAAGTCGCCGCCCCCGACGCCGACGCCGGCATTGGCGCAGAACGCATCGACCGGGCGGCCGATCCCGCGGACGCGCTCGTAGAAGCGTTCGACGCCGTCCGGCTGCGCCAGATCCGCCGGGGCCGTCCAGACCTGCCGGCCGGTTTCCCGCCGGAGCAGGGCCGCGGCGCCTCCGAGCTTCGGGGAATCCTGGCCGCCGATCACAAGGTCGTAGCCGTGGCGGCCAAACTGCCGGGCCAATTCCAGACCGATGCCACTCGAACCACCGGTAATCACGGCAAGCCGCTGCGCGTTCATTCGTATCTCCCACGACGTATTCGATCAAACGGACGAATGACGGCATCAACAGGTTAACGGCGGCGGCGTTTCAAAGAATTGACGGCCCCGGCGATAAAGTGTCAGATAGCGAAGTACTCATCAGGCCGATGTGGGAACAAAGCCATGCTGACCATGGGTGATGTGACGCGCCGAACCTATGAACAGAGACTCGACAAACTGCAAGCTATCGCCGCGCGTTTGTCAGGTGAACTGGTGATGGCGAGCGGTCACGACCCCAAGGCGGCGGAACGCCTTCATCGCAACCTTGAAGCCGTCGAGACGGAGATTGAGCTTTTGCTTGAAGCTCTCGGCGTTACCGACGAGATCGAACCCCAGTAGACCGCGGCACGTCCTCCGCGATCCCCGCTCACCCGACCCTTCCGAAATATTTGAAAGTGTTGCGGTACTCGGTGGCTTCCCCCACCGGGACGCCCCGCCTAACACTTGTTCCGGACGCGGAACGACAGAAACCCGCGCCGAAAAACAATAAATCCTTCGGGAGAGGAACGTCATATGTCGGACCGGTCGGCACGACGAGAGCGCGGAACGGGTCGGATCGCCGATCCGGCCCAAAACCATTCGGACCAGAAGCCTTCGGCGATCCATCCAGTGGACGCCATGCTGCCTCCGTGGCAGATGTTTACCGTCGCCCTTCAGCATGTCCTCGTCATGTATGCGGGTGCGATCGCGGTGCCGCTGATCATCGGCGCGGCCCTCAAGCTTCCCAAGGACCAGATCGCCTTCCTGATCAGCGCCGATCTGTTCGCCGTGGGCATCGCTACGCTGATCCAAAGCGTCGGCGTCTGGAAGTTCGGCATCCGGCTGCCGGTCATGATGGGCGTGACCTTCGCCGCCGTCGGTCCGATGGTCGCCATGGCCAATGCCGGCACCGGTCTGCCGACCATCCTGGGGGCGGTCATGGCGTCCGGCCTGTTCACGGTGCTGGTGGCGCCGTTCTTCAGCAGGATGCTGCGCTTCTTCCCACCCGTCGTCACCGGCACGATCATCACCGCCATCGGCATCACGCTGTTGCAGGTCGGCATCAACTGGGCCGGAGGGGGCAGGGGAGTGGCCGACTTCGGAGCACCCCGCTATCTGACCGTCGCTTTCCTGGTGCTGGTCTCGATCGTGCTCATCAACCGGTTCTTCAAAGGCTTCTGGTCCAACGTCTCCGTCCTGCTCGGGCTGATCATCGGGTTCGC
>NZ_JCACHA010000569.1:0-21110 GCF_059503625.1 Skermanella sp. | reverse complement strand
CCGCATCCTGTCGGTTGTGCTGGCGGTCTGCGTCGTGGCGCTGGCGGCCAGCATGGCCGGCATGGTGTGGATGCAGTTCGGGCAGCTTCGCGACCTGCGGCGCTCCCGTCTGCGGCAGACCGCCCTTGCCAAGGAATTGGAGCAGGCGCTCGCCGCGGCCGAGTCGGCGAACCGGGCAAAGTCGGTCTTCCTCGCCACCATGAGCCACGAGATCCGGACCCCGATGAACGGGGTGATCGGAATGGCCGATCTGCTGCTGGGTACCGTGCTGACCGCCGAGCAGCGCCGCTACGGGCAGGTGATCCAGACCTCGGCCGAGGCTCTGCTGACCGTCCTCAACGATATCCTCGATTTTTCCAAGATGGAGGCCGGGCGTTTCGAACTGGACGACGCCGATCTGGAAATCGAGCCGCTGGTCGGCAGCGTCATCGAACTGTTCGTTCCGAAAGCCCGCGAGAAGGGTGTCGAACTGTCGGTGACGATCGAGGAAGCCGCTCGCGTAACGGTACGCGGCGATGCCGGCAGGCTTCGTCAGGTGCTGGTCAACCTGATCGGAAATGCGCTCAAGTTCACCGCCGAGGGGGGTGTCGACGTTGCCGTCGGCACCGATGCCGCGGGGGACCTCCGTTTTGCGGTCCGCGATACCGGACCGGGCATATCGCAGGAGGGACAGGCCAGCCTGTTCCAGATGTTCAATCAGGTGGACGGGCAGGCCAGCGGCAAGTCGGGTGGCACCGGGCTCGGGCTGGCGATCAGCAAACGGCTGGTCGACCTGATGGGAGGACGCATCGGCGTCGAAAGCACCCTGACCCAGGGCAGCACCTTCTGGTTCACGCTGCCCCTGCGTCCCGGTACGGGTGATATGGCCAAGGCCGTGATGACCGGCGGGGCCGTGCCGGGCGGCACGACCCAGGCAACTGCGCCGGCCATCGCATCGATCGGCGCGCTGCGCATCCTCGTGGCCGACGACAATCCGGTCAACCAGCAGGTCGCCGCCGGCATGCTCAGGCGGGGCGGGCATCAGGTCGATGTCGTCGGAAATGGCGCCGCCGCGATAGAGGCTGTCGCCAAGGTGGCTTACCACCTCGTCCTGATGGACATCGAAATGCCGGAAATGGATGGTTTCGAGGCCACGCGCCGCATCAGGTCGCTGGAAGGACCCAATGCCTCCGTGCCGATCGTGGCGCTGACCGCGCATGCCATGAGGGGAGACGAGGCCCGCTGCATCGATGCCGGCATGAGCGACTATATGCCGAAGCCGATCAGCCGCCAGCGACTGGACGAGACCGTGAGGACGTGGGGCCGCAACATGCCTTCCGTCGACAGTGTCGAGCGTGGACCCGTCATCGATCAGGACACGCTGGAGGAACTGATCCAGACGATGGGATCCGATGCCGGGCTGCTGTTCGAGACCTTTCTGTCGGATTCCGCTGTTCGGGTCGCCGCGATCCGCGCCGCCGCATCGAACTGCGACGGTGTCCGGCTGGAGCTTGAACTCCACAGCTTGTCCGGTGCTGCCAGCACCATGGGGTTGCCGTCGCTGGTGATCGCGTGTGAACAGCTGCGCAAGGCGGTGGGGCAGGCGACGATGCCGCCGCCCCAGCATCTGGTCGACCGCATCGACAGCGCCTTGCACGAGGCGAGGGATGCCTTGCTGTCCTGTGCGCTGGCCGCCTGACGCCGTCGGAAACCTGACGGTTCCATCTTGCCGAAATGGGCTTGAAACCGAGTATGAGGAACGCTTGCCCATGATCGACATGAACCTCCTCATCGTGGACGACAGTCCGGCCGATTGCATGCTGATGAGCCGGTACGCCGAGGCTGTCGGCGATGTCATCGTCAAGACGGCAGCTTCCGCTCAGGAAGCCCTGGCTTCGTGCGAGGAGCAGGGGGTGGATCTGGTCGTCACCGATTTCATGATGCCCGGAATGGACGGCATGGCGTTCGTTTCCCGGCTGCGTTCGATGCCGAACATGGCCGATGTGCCGATCGTGATGGTCACGACCAATGCCGACACCGGCCTTCGCCGCGACGCGCTGCTCAACGGCGTCATGGATTTCCTGTCCAAACCCGTGGACCGGATCGAATTCGTCGCACGCTGCCGCAACCTGCTGGCGCTCAGGGCATCCACTCTCCGCCTGCGGGAGGAGGCTGCGAGCGAACTGATCATGCGCCTGTCGCGGTCGATGGACTCGCGCGACAGCGAGACCGGCGCTCATCTGGAAAGGATGGCCCGCTACGCCGCCGTCATCGCGGCGGCGATGGGACTGTCCAGGCAGATGCAGGAGCGCATCCGCATGGCCGCACCGATGCACGATATCGGCAAGGTCGCGGTTTCCGACCACATCCTGTTCAAGCCCGGCCGCTACACCGACGAAGAATTCGAAGTCATGAAGCAGCACACGATCCACGGCTACAGGATCCTGGAAGACAGCGCCTCTCCGCTAGTCCGCCTGGCCGCGACGATCGCTCTCAGCCATCACGAAAAATTCGACGGCACGGGTTATCCGCAGAGATTGAAGGGCAAGGATATTCCTCTGGCGGGCCGCATCGTCGCCATCGCCGACGTGTTCGACGCGCTGACCAGCGCACGGCCCTACAAGGAAGCATGGCAGGTCGAGGAGGCTCTCGATTTCCTCAAGGCGAACACCGGCAGTCATTTCGATCCCGACTGCATGGCCGCGTTCTTTTCAAGCCTGCCGGTCATATTGGAGATCAGGGAAGAGTTCCGGGATTGATCCCGCGGGTCCATCCTTGAAGTAACGATGGGTGGATGCAGGCGTTTTGCGGGTGTCGCAAAATGAAAATAGCAAAATGCGAACAGTATCTATGACAAATTGTCGAATAACTTCCCACGATACCGGAAAGCCGCGGAATCGCATGCGGATCCACTGAGCCTCCGCGTCTGTTCCATAGACCGAAAGCAATGTTCCGGCTGGCATCGCTTATGCAATTCCCCACTGAGAGTACGGTTTTCAATGCACTGTGGTGGGGAGAAGTTCAAAAATGTCAAACTCCGGAAGCTCCGATGCGTCCACTATGACCGCGTCCGCGCCAATGGCTGGAAGCACAGCCGGTAGCTCCATCGTAGACTTGGCGGAAGTCCGCGCAGCCCGGAGCCGCTCCGCCCCGGCAGCCGGCCCGACCCGTGTCGCCGGCGACAACCTTTTCGAAGGGATCGAGCGTCAGGCCTGGATGGTCGGAGCGGCTGCCGAGCTGATGATTTCAGGCATGAAACGGTTCATCGACGAACTCGATGTGCTCATGAACGATGTCCGGGTCGCGAAAGAGTTCTGTTCGGCTTGTCAGGAGGCCTGCGAACTGGAGGATCTCGACGCCATGATCGAGGCTCGCGACCGTCTCCGTGCCGAATTCAACAGCCGCTCCACCAGCGCTGCCGGTCTGGCCGCGGAGTGAGGCGGCCATCCCGGCTTGCGGAGGTTGGGCTTGCGGAGGTTGGGGACGGAGCGCCCGTCCCAGTCAGCCTCCCGTCCGGGTTTGAACGACCGGCTGCCCCGGTCTGACCTGTCGGGCTTCCAGATAGGCGCCGGTGACGTTCAGCAGCGCCAGCATACCGATGACGGCCACGGCGATGCCGCTTATCAGGTTGGCCCAGCGGCGGGCGCGCCGCTCGTTCTGATGTTTGAGTTCCTGAAGCCGGCGGTCGGCGGCATCGACCGTCCTGCGGGTGATCGCCAACTGGCCCCGCCTGCCATGCTTCGACCATTCCACGATCAGGGTGGAGGCTTTGCGGGCCTCGATCATGCGGCGCGCGAATTCCCGCGCTATCCTCGACGATGGAAACTCCCCCATCAATTCGCCGGAAGTGTCCACCACCCGGATGAACTCCTCGTTGCTGGTGGCGGCCCTTGAGCCTTGGTCGGACATCGATCGTTCCTCCGGCCGCGGTCAGGTCTGGTTGCGGGCTTGGAGTTTCCCCAGGCGCGCCGACATTTCGCTGTCCATCTGTCCGGTACGCCAGTCCTCGTTCTGCTGGACGATCCGGTTCTGACGGCGCTGAAAGTCGGCGGGCTCGACATGGATCCGGGTCTGACTCTCGCTGCGTGGAACGACGGGGATGATCCGCATGATTTCCGTGATCCGCTGATGGCGTCCCAGGGTCTTGTCTCCGTCACTACCGTCCCACAGGTCGCAGACCTGGCCCCAGCCGTCCAGCAGCCACGACAGCCGTTCCATGCTCTGGCGGGCCGACGTGACGCGGACATCCCATTCTGCGACGAAGCGGATGATATTGCCGATGTCGCGGTCGATCTCGGACAGGATCGAGTTGCCGATCCTCATGGTGAGCTGCGCCACCTCGGCCAGCGTCCGCGTCGTGCCGCCGCTGTCGGTGCGTATCACCTCGTCGCGGAAATGGCTCAGCCGATGCAGAAGCTGGCGCAAACGCCCGCGCTGCCCTTCGATTTCGAAGCCGATGGGCTGGATGATGTCGCTCAATTCCAGTATTCGCTGATGGCAGGCTTCGGGAGTGGTCGCGATGTGGTCGCCCAGCCGGCGGAACGCCTGCTTCACCATCGTGCGCCCCTCGGAAGAGTGGATGTTGATCAGGGCCAGTGCTGCGCGGTCGGTATTGACACCCGTCGCCTCGATCACGCGCAGCATCAGGAAAAAGCCGCTGGCCAGCTTTTCCGTCGCTTCCCGCTCCAGCGCCTTGTTGGCCTGTTCGATCAGCTCGGGACCGCCAAGTCCGGTCCGGGCCACCCGATAGGCCGCCATCCTGATCTTGTCGGGCGTGGTCGCATCGGAATAGGAGATCTCGGCGTGGAGCGCCTTGTCGTGAAGGGACAGGCGGACGACCTGCGGGATGCTTGCCCAGGGGAAGACATAGGTACAGCGTCCTCCGGAAAATCCGTTGACCAGGACTTCCAGAGCGCCGCGGCTGCCCCTCCGCAGACGACAGTATGCCAGTTCCGGCGTCGTGAACGGGATGGTCGTCCCTCTTTCCTCGAAGGTCGACGGCACCGCGTCATGCACTACGTCCCCAGCCTGGCCTAACGCTGTTACTCCACTCATACCTACCCCCTGTCAAAACAAGCTAACAGCGCCGGCTCCCATCGTTGGGTACTATTTTAGACGATGTCACGCCATTAACCCCCTATAAAAAGAGGTATAGTTGGTCTGTATCCCCAAAGTCTTAGTTCAAGATATACCTCTACAGAGGTAAACTTATGGGTGATCTGTTCGGCACCCATGAGTGCCAAAGACTAGTTCTATCGATAGTATATTTAAATTTTATGCAAAAGCTTAGTGTCGCCGCGATGGGCAAGGGGTCTTGAAGCTATGCAGTTGCCGGAAAGACAAGAGCTGGATCAGCTTTCCGAAGAGAAGATCAAGATGGTCTATGCTCTGGCGGACAAGATGCCTGACGGCCAGCTGCGAGGTCAGCTCAAGGATCAGATCCGTCACAGGCTGAAGAAGATCCGGCCCCTGCGCCGGCTGACGGCTTCGCGGCTGTTCTGTCTTCCGTTCGAGAGCCTGCTGTCCAACGATGCGTCGCGCGTGAGGACGTTCGGCAGTATTCCCCGCAATTGCGTCGCTCCCTTGTGGTCGCTTGTGAAGGAAGAGCTGCCCGACCACGGAGCGATCGACCGGATCGATGCCTCCAACCAGATGCTGATGCCGCAGCCGTGCCCGATGATGGAGCACCGCCAGCTTCTCGCGTCCTTCGCGGACGCCGTTTCCCGCATCCGGTCCAATCTGTCGAGCGACCGTGGCATGCCCGCCCGGCTGGCGGCGATGCACCGCGACTTGCCCGACGTCATGGAGGAAGTCCACGCCATCTATCAGATGCGGGACGAGATCCTTACCGCGAAGCGCCAGATCATGGCGTCGGAACAGCTGATCGGCATCGGGGACGATTATGCGCGCTCCGTGATGGCGCTGGCGCGGCAGGCCTCGGCGGGGCGGGGGGATCAGCGATGGTACAAGCTGTTCTTCCTGGTGCTGCTGATGGACGAGGACCTCACCGACCATTCCGGCGCGCTGATCGAAGCCCTGGCGGAAAAATCGGCCAGAGGCGCCGGTGCTTCGATCGCCTCCGAAGTCTGCGAGCTCATGGTGGCGCGGGAGGGCGAAGCGCTGAACGCCGGCTTCGCCGCGGCACTGACGACTCCCGCCGATCTGAACGCCGCTGCCGATCAGGTTCGGGCGTCCGCGGAAAGCCTTGGCGTCATGCGCTTGGCTTCGCCCCACCTGAACCGCCAGATCGGCGAAAGCATCGATCAGATGGAAGGGCGCATCCACGAGTTCCTGGGCGGCCAGTTCGCCAAGGCGGCAAGCTCCAGCGTCGCTTCGTTCACCGGGGGACCGGGAGAATCCCTGCCGACCATGGATGAGATAAAGGCGCTCGGCCAGACCATCCTCGCGGTCGCCAAGGTCCAGGCCGCGATCCACCACATCTACGATCCGCCGGCCGACCTGAAGGAATTGGCGAAAACGGCCATCGAGTCCGTCGGGGCCAGACTAGACCGGATTGCGGCGGCGCGCGTCAGCGGCACGATGCGGCAAAAGCAGGACGCCCTGGCGGTGGCCGTGCAGGTCGCCCGTTCGATCGAGCCGATCAGCAACGAGGAAACGGTGCTGGAAATGCTGGAGGACTGCGCGGTGCAATTGGGATTTGCCGAGAGCAGCGATCCGGCGCAGTTCTTCCTGAAGATCATCCACGCGATGAATACGACCCATGAATAGATCCGCCCCGACTCCCGGCCTCAGCAGAGGCGCTGCCGGCAAGCCGGCCCAGGGCAGGCAGACCCAGGGCAAGCAGGCGGAGCCGGCCCGCGTGGCTTACGGCGGGGATGCCCAGACGCTTCGGCTGGCCTATGACTACGCCCCGTCCACCTTCGACGAGCGCGGGACTACCGTACCCTTCACGACGCCTGAACTGGCGTTCTCCAGGGTCAGGCGCGACGGCAGGACGAATCATCTGGAAGTGCTCGTCATGGGCTTTTCCGGCGGCCGGTCGATCTATGTCTTCCCGTGGGAGGGGCTGACCTCCGTACTCCGGCTTACCCTTCACGACCGGGCGCTTCAGGCCGAGATCAGCCTGGCCGACGCCATCACGCCGATGCGCATGCGTCTGGCGGCCCACCGGGTCGCCCGGACCGGGCTTGCCGGAGTGGAGGCCGCCGCTGCCGCGTCGGTCGCGATGGAGCGGATCGCGACGGACGAGAAGCTCACCCGCGAAGCCATGCTGCGCCGGATCATCCGGCTGACCGGCGTGCTCGACAAGACCACGGACGATCTGATGCGGCGCGTCCGCGGCCGTGTCGGCGAAAGCATCATCGTCCAGGTCTCGGAGGTGTTCGCAAAGCTGACGCGGCAGCCGTCGGAACTATGCCGAAACCGGCTGCTGGAACTGAGCGACGCCATGGGACCGCTGGGGTTCGCCGACGAGGAGGACGCCGGCTACCTGCGCCGGACGCTGCGCCAGCTGGGCGACCTGCGGGCGTCGATTTCCGCCGCGAATATCGGAGCCACCGGCCATCTCGCCGCCGAGACTGCCGGAGTGACCGCCCGGATGGCCGAGCGCATGATCGGGGAGATTGACCGCGAGATCAGGAACCTGCCGGCCTTCTTCGGCAACTGGGAAACCAACATCTCGCAGCTTCGCCATGCGATGGACCGGCTGGCCTGGCTGCTCGACGGCTGGCTCGACGTCTGCGAATTGTGGCAGGCCGCCATGGCCGACCGGCAGAACATCGACCACCGCCGTATCGCCGAGATCATGCGGATCATTCCGCTGGTCCCCAAGGGCGAATGCGAGACGACGGTCCGGGTCACGATGGACAATCTTTCCGGCATCCGCCACCGCATCGTCCAGCAGCTCCAGGACTGGCGGACGGGGGAGGTCGATTACGAGGTCGTCAGCCGGATCGAAGCCATCAAGGCGCGGACCGCCGTTCTGTAGGCAGCTTCCTTAAAGGGACGGAATCTCGAGATTTTTCCAAACCTATGAACCCATTCACTGCGGACAGGGTCGCTTGTCCGTCAAAGTCTTCCCATGCAGAGCCAATACCTGACATGGAGACCGGACATGCACAGCATCTTCTCCCGCAGCGTCGTCACCGCACTCCTTCTCGCTCCCGCTTTCGCGGCGCCCGTGACGGCGGGGGAGGTCAGGATGTTCGACCGGCCGCCGACCGTCTCCGAAGTCCAGGAAATGCTGGCCGCTCCGGCGCCCGCTCCCCGTTACCGCAGCATCGAGATCATCGGCGGCGCCGTGAAGTCGGCCCAGAGCAACGCCCCGTCCCCTTCGACGACCCATGCATCCTATGAGACGACCGAACGCCGTCAGGCCGCGCCCGCGACTGCGATGCCTCCGGCACCGGTCGAGGAAGCTGCCGATATGCCGCCGGCCCAGGTTGCGACGGCACAGGCTCAACCGCGGGAAGAACGCGCTCACGCCCCGGATCAGGCGGCCTTCGGTTTCCGCATCAACTTCCGCTTCGACAGCGCGGTCATTCCGGCCGACGCTTATGAGTATCTGGATACGGTAGGCACCGTCCTTCACTCCGAACCCAACGTCGCCATCGTCGTCGAAGGGCATACCGACGCGAAAGGCGCCGATGCTTATAACCTCAAGCTGTCGGAACGCCGGGCGAAAGCGGTCGAAGACTACCTAGTTCAGAAGCATCGGATCGCGGAGTCGCGCATCCGTGCCGTCGGCAAGGGAAAGGCGGAGCCCCTGACCTCCAACCCGTTCGACCCGAACAACCGCCGGGTCCAGTTCGCCCGCGCCAACTGACATGCCCTTCTTCCAGGACGGCTGTCTTCCTGATTAATCAGGTGAGTGGTCCTCCCTTATCCAGAAGACTCCTCACCGGGTAAGCATTTCAAGTTTTCGAGTGTTTCCCCGACAATGATCCCGATGCCACCGGTGGAGAGGTTGAAATGATCGTACGGATTGCGGCTCTTCTCCTCGCCTGCGCCCCGGCCTTTGCGATCACCGCTTTTCCGGCTGAGGTCCAGGCGCAGGATGCGGCGACCGTCCAGCCGGATACGCCGCCGAAGCGGGGGCAGGCACCCAAGGATGCGCGGGCCTATATCATCTGGCCGCCCAACGGCGCCGTGATCGACGGGGGCAAACTTTGGGTCCGGATGGGTCTTCAGAACTTCGGGGTGGCTCCGGCAGGTGTCCGCCGGGACAACACCGGACACCATCACCTGATCATCGACCGCGACCTTCCGCCGCTGGACGAGCCGATCCCCAACGACAAGAACCACCTGCATTTCGGCGGCGGCCAGACCGAGGCGAGGATCGAGCTGCCGCCCGGCACCCATACGCTCCAGATGCTGATCGGCGATGCCGACCATGTCCCGCACGATCCCCCGGTCACGTCGCCCAAGATCACGATCACCGTTCGCTGAGGCGCGACCCGCCGGCTTCCAGACGCCGACTTCCAGCCGCCGACAAGAGCGCCGAAACAGAAAGGCACGCCATGAGATCCCTCTCCGCTCCGTTTCTGGTGACAGCCGGTATCCTGATCGGGATCGCGGGAGGGATAGCGCCCGGATCGGCTGCGGAGCGCCAGCCCGCCCCCAAGGACGCCTATGCCTATATCGGCTGGCCCAACGACGGGGAAGTGGTGACCCAGCGCTTCAAGGTCTGGCTGGGACTGCGCAACTTCGGCGTGGCGCCGTCCGGTATCGTGAAGCCCAACACCGGGCATCATCATCTGCTGATCGACACCGATCTGCCGCCGCTGAACGAACCGATCCCGAACGACAAGAAGCACATCCATCTCGGGGCCGGCCAGACCGAGACCTTCCTGGAGCTGCCGCCGGGACGCCACACGATCCAGTTGCTGATGGGCGATGCGGACCATGTCCCCCATGACCCGCCCGTCATGTCGAAGAAGATCACGGTGATCGTTCGCTGATCCATCCGCCGGCCGATGCGGCGTCGCGCACCAGCCAGACCCGCACCGGGTTGCGCTTGCCCTTCAGCATCAGCTCGCCCACGGGCGCCCCGCCCACGCGGGACTTCACCGCGTTCCAGGTCGGTTCGCCGACGATGACCTGGCACCACGGCGACGTCAGCTCGCCGACCTCCTTGGCATAGGCTTCCAGGCGGGCGGCGGTGTTGGCGGTGTCGCCCAGCAGCGAGTATTCCCGGTGCCGCGCTCCGCCCAGGCTGCCGGCGACCAGCGGTCCCGTATGGATGCCGACACGGATCACGACCGGCGGCAGCCCCTCCGCTTCCCAGCGCCGGTTCAACGGGTCGAGCGCCTTTCCCATCGCCAGCGCGCAATCGACCGCACGGGCCGCGTCCGCGTCGATCTCGGCCTGCGTAGTCCGGGCGACCGGCGCACCGAACACGGCAAGGACGGCATCGCCGATGAACCGCAGCACGACGCCGTCATGGGCCGAGACGGCATCGACCATCGCGTCCAGATAGGCGTCGAGCCAGCGGATCAGGGCATCGGGCGGCAGGGCTTCGCAGATGGTCGTGAAGCCCTTGATGTCGGAGAAGAGGACCGACGCCGTCAGTTGCTGCGGCTTCGGATGCCCTCCCGCCATGAAGGTGGCGCGCTCGCGCCAGATCTCCTCGGCGACCGGTCTCGAGACGTGGTTGGCGAACAGCGCCATCAAGGTCCGGCGGTCGGCCCGCTCGCGCAGCGACCGGTGAGCGGTCATTCCGGCCAATCCTCCCGCCAGCGCCAGGGTCGGCGACAGCAGCGGGACAAGCACGCTTCCGCCGGCGAACAGGGCGGCACTGCCGGACCACAGCGCTGCCAGGATGGTCGAACCGGCCAGCGCCAGCAGCCAGAGCGGCAGTCCCGCCACCGCCAGCAGCACCCCGGCGGCGCTCGACGCCAGCGTCAGGAGCGCCTGTCCGGGCATGCCCAGGCGGCGGCTGGCACGCCCGTCCAGCAGCTGGGCCAGCACATGGGCCTGGACCTCGACACCGGGCATGCTGGCGCCCGCCGGCGTCATCGGAGTCCGGTGGCGGTCGGTGCCCGACAATACGGTGCCGACCAGGACGACCTTTCCCGCCAGCCAGTCCGGCGGCAGCAGCGATACCAGTTCGGCCGGGTAGATCGGGAATGGGGGAGTCCCGGGTTCCGGCCCGTTGCGCCAGTCGATCCGGAACGGCTCTGTCGGCGGCGTCACTCCCAGGACGTCGGCCAGACGGACGGGGAAGCTCGGGCCGCCGTCACCGGCCGCGGCCGGCACATGCCAGCGGATGGTGCCGTCCAGCGTGTCCTTCGCCAGATTGGCATAGCCATGCGGGACTCCTGTCAGGAAGCCGCGCAGAAAGTCCTGCTGGCGTTCGGTCAGGGCCGTGCCTTCAAGGGCGGAGATCGCGACGACCGGCACGCCGGGATCGGTCAGGCGGCGGCGCAGCCGCTCGTCGTTTTCGGGCAATGTCGGCTGGTCGAACAGGATGTCGATGCCGATCGCCCTGACCTTGGCGGCACGCAGCCGCTCGATCAGGTCAGCCAGGAACGCCCGGTCGACCGGAGACCGGCAGGCCAGCGCCACGAAGCTGTCTTCTCCGATGGCCACCATGGCAACGCCGCGATGCTGCGGTTCGGGTGGAGAGAAATGGCCGATCAGCAGATCGCCGAAGCTTTCGTCGGCCAGGCGCAGCGGCGGCAGGATCAGCGGCAGGACGAAAGACGCCGCGGCGATGCCCAGGACGATCGCCGCCACCATGCCGTGCGGCGCCCAGTCCCGGATATGGAGCCGGATCCTGCGGACCATACCTCCCGCCTGAAGCCCCCGGCCCGGTATCCGCACATCCTGCAAGATTCCTCCAGCCTTCCCGAGCCGCCGTTGTTCCTGGCCGTTGTTCCCGGCGTGACGCTACTTTACCCGCAGGACGATCTGGGTAACGACCAGCCGGGTCTGGCGCAGGCCGTCCAGCGTGGCTTCCAGCTTTGCGACGGCATCGGCGCCGAGCGGCTTGAATGCCTGGATGCCCGAGGGCAGGTCGGCCGCCAGATCGCGGTCCGCCGCGAAGCAGCGGACTTCGCTGTCGCTGCCGGGTTCGGAAGCGGCCAGGGGCAGGGGCATCCTGTCGCCGGGGAAGGTCAGCGGCATGCTGCCCTTGACCTGGGAGCCGCCGGAGTCCGGCGACGGGAAGATCGGGATCAGGTCGGTCCGCCGGCGCAGGTAGCAATACAGATGGGCGTCGCGGTTGGTCTGCAGCACCAGCCGGACCGCTTCTCCCGCATGGTATGTCGGGTAAAGTCCGCGTTCCGACGACAGGTAGAGGTCGAGCGGGACGGTCGCTTCGCCGATGGCGGTCAGCACCGCATCGGCCTGCCGCCGGCAGCCGGCCTTGACCAGACCCACGGCCAGAACGCCGGGATCGTCGCTGTCTTTCACGATGCGCATTACCAGGTTGTGGCTTTGCGATTGGTCGCGGCTGCGGACGTGGATCTCGGCGCCGTCGTCGAGGGGAAGTGCGGGAGGCCAGGGCTGGGTAGCCGAGGCGCCGGCCCATGAAACCGTCGTCGCCTTGCCGGCCGCGGGCTTCAGCACCACGGGGTTGAAGGCGGGATCGGCAGGGCGCTGGATGGCGGGTGCGTGCCCGGCCCGCACGCACCAGACGCCGGGAACCGAGGCGTCGATCGCCGAAAGCTCGTCGGCGGAGCGGGTCCTGGGGGTGCCGAGGTTGCGGGCGGCGCCCAGTTCGTTCTGGGCGAACCGTTCCGCTCCGAACAGACCGGTGAGGCGGCCCTGTGCTTCCTTGCCGCCGGACAGGCGGTCGAGCGGACCTTCGTAGGGGCCTTTGACGGTGACGGTCCGGCCGCTCGAAAAAAGGAACAGCGCGTTGGAGCCTTCCGGCATGCGGACGGCGGCGCCGTCCTCGATCACTTGTCCGATGGTGAGGCCCGGCGCCGTGGCCGCGACGACGATCGCCTGATCGGCGACGGCGTGCCCGGCGGTGCCCAGGCCAAGGACGATGGCGAGGGCCGCGCAGGGAAGGAGCGGGCTGTTCCGGCGGGTCTTGAGCATGATAACCTCCGTGAATGCTGCCCCATCCTGAGCGCCGCCACGTCGGCGCACAGTAAACCAGGCGACACCCGAGCCGAATTCCGATGGGAAATTCAGTTCAGGTCGCGGGCGATCCTGAACCCGTTGGCGAGGTAGCGCACGTCCACGTCATAGTTGAGCCGGGCCGTCACGGACATGGAGTCCGCATCGTTCCGCCACGACCCGCCGCGCAGCACCCGCTTGCGGCAATCGCCCTGCACCCAGGCCCCGCCGTCGGCGGGAGCGCCCTTGTAGTTGTTGTTCCAGCAGTCCGCCACCCACTCGGCGACGCCGCCGTTCATGTTGTAAAGCCCGAGCGGGTTCGGCTTGAAGCTTCCGACCGGCAGCGGGAGAGAGCGTTCATAGCTGCCGCCGCAGTTCTCGCAGTTGGCATTGGCGACGCCGACCGCTTCTCCCCACCAGAACCGTCCGGCGGTGCCGCCGCGCGCGGCGTATTCCCATTCCGCTTCGGTCGGCAGCCGGTATCGCTGTCCCGTCCGCTTGGACAGCCACGTGGCATAGGCGACGGCGTCGTTCCAGTGAACGTTGTGGACGGGAGTCTCGTCGGTGACGGATGCGGCCATGCGCGGCATGTCGGTGCAGCCGCCGCCCCGGACGCAGGCGCGCCACTCGGCCACGGTCACTTCGTACATGCCGAGCGCGAAGGGTCGGGCGAGCGAGACCTTGTGCGCCGGCTGCTCGCTGGGATCGCCGCGGGGGACTCCCATCGTGAAGCTGCCGCCCGGCAGCCGGACCATGACCGGGCATTCCGGGCAGTCCTGGAAGCTGTTGTTCGTCCCCTGATTGCGGGTTGCCGGAGCAGCGGCGGCCGAGGGATCGGTCGCGGCCACCGGTGGAATTACCGGCGGGAGCGCCGAGGGAGCCGGCTTGGCGGCCTCGGCTTTTGGCGGCTCGGACTTCTTAGCTTCGGGCTTGGCCGGTTCCGGTTTGGGCGGCTCCAGCCTGGCGATCTCGGTCCGCGCAGGCTCCGGCTTCTTGGCTTCCTGCCGCGCCGTCGGGGTAGGTGCCGGTGCCGGTGCTGACTGGACGACGGTTGCCTGTGACGCGGGCGGTCCCAGTGCCGCCAGCCGTTCCCGTGCCAGCGGCGCATTGCGGCCGCCGGGGAAAAGCTGGAGATAGGCCGTAAAGTCGGCCGGTTGTGCGGCTGTGCGTACCCGCTGCCACATGGCGTCGTCCAGGTCGGGTCCGCTGGGGGCGGTGCCGGGAGGCGCTACCTCGATCTTTACCGAGGCGGTCGTCTTGCCGCCATGGCCGTCGTCGATCAGGACGGAGAAGGTGCCGGCGGTGCCGGGAGCGGCTTGTTCAGGATCGTAGGAGAGGCCGGCGAAGTCGGCCGGCGTCAGCTTGTCTCCCATCTTCAGCGGCTGCGTACCCTTTCGCACCTTTCCGGCGGCGGGAAGACCGGCGACCGTCATGGCCAGCGGATCGCCGTCGGGATCGGTTGGCGCTTCAAGCCCGAGCTGCGTAACCGCTACCCGCAAGGTCCGCTCTCCGGCCACGACCGGCGGGCGGTTCGATTGATTGACGCTGATCGGGATGCTGCCCGAGGCATGTCCGCCCCGGTTCTCCATCACGTTGAAATCGAAACTGCCGATGGCGCCGATGCCGCCCGGTTCGGGCTTGAAGGTCACCTGGGCAAGCTGGGAAACGTTCAGATAGTCCCCGATCAGCACGATCCGGTCGCCGACCCGGACTTGACCGGAGCGGGGCAGGCCGGAGATCTGGGCGAAGACTTCGTCACCGTCGGGATCGACGATCTTGCCGATGCCGAGCTTGACGGAATCGACATTGTCCGCGACCGTGACCGGCTTGAGCGGCGGAATCACCGGGTTGCGGTTGGGCGGCGCGGGGTTGAAGTAGAACGGCGTAGCGCCGAGCGAGCCGAAGATGAACGGCTCCTGCCGCCCCTGCGTCGCTTCCATCACGTTGTCGCGGACGCGGCGGAAGAACAGGCCGAGTTCCAGGCCCGGCACTTCGAAGTTCTTGAGCAGGGCATCGGTATAGGGGCTGTGGTCGCCGGAGCCGTCCTCGGCCAGAGCGTCGGCACGGGTCGCCAGCGCCACCAGCGTATCGCTGGGCGTATCGTCGATCCGGGCGAGGCCGGCGGAAACGTCGCGCTCCCGGATGGCGCCGGCGTTGCTGCGCGACAGGCGGTCGGCGAAGGGATTGTTCCGGCAGGCGTCCAGGATCAGGACGCCGAGTTTCCGCGCCTGCGCCAGCTCTCCCATGATGAGGTTGAGCGGCATGGCTTCGTAGACCAGGTCGCGTTCGCGTTCGAGACGGGCATCGGACGGCAGAAGATAGTTCTGGCCGCGCACCTGGAGACCATGGCCCGCGTAGAACACCACGGCGACATCCGCGGTCGAGGCTCTCACCCCGAAATCGCGGAGATGGGTGGCGAAAGCGCGGTTGTCGAGATCGAAGACTTCCTGGACCTCGAAGTCGAGCTTCCGCAGGGCGGCACCGATGGCGCGGGCGTCGTTCGGCGGATTGGGAAGTTCGGGCGCATATTTGTAGCTGCCGATCCCAATCACGAGCGCAATGCGCTTATCCCCGTCCGCAGCATAGGAGGGGGCGGTCAGGCAGGCCGTCAGCATCAGTGCAAGCAAGAAACCGAGAACTCTCATCAACCAGAATTCCCCACTGTCGCGAACCGCCCGGCGCAGTCGGGACCGCAAGCCTTGGGCGAATGGAAGGACCGGCGGCAAGTTATCAGAACGGATTATAACGCCGGTCGCGGATGCGTTGACAGAGCACAAAAGTAAGTATTCCGAAAGCTCCCGCCAAGCGGATCGGTCGGGCAGCTCAGTGATGGTCAGGTCATTTTATTACATCCTATACCATCATGCCTGCGCCGCTCCGGCCTGAGTGTGGGATTTATCACCGTGAAGGCGTTCACAGACATCCTCCAGGCTATCGGTCTAGCCTGTTTCATCGACAGGGCGGATCACCCGCCGGTCATGATGCAGAGGAGGGCAAGTCCCCATGCCGAACCTATCGCCGATCTTCAAGACCGGACGGCTTCTGATCGCAGGTACCGCTTTCGGCATCGGACTTGCCCTGAGCTTCGCGGGCGGCGCCGATGCCAAGGAACTGAACCAGCGCAATCATCTGGAACCCCGCTTCAATGCCAAGATCCAGAGGGAGATAGCGAAGAACTGGCGGCGCCAGGGGGAGTTGCAAAACCAGGACTTCACCGGCGGTCAGACAAACGGCTGCGGCAGCCAGTCCGTCGGTAACGTCTTCGTGCCCAAGGGATCGCGGGCACCGCGTGAAGTCATCACGGTCATCACCGGCGACGTCATCAACAACGTCGGGCGCGGCGGCTGCTGATGCCGTTCTTCCGGATCAACCGATAGGGATGCGATCCATGACCGTGCGAACCGTGATCCTGGGCGCCTTGTTGTCGGCGGCCGTCGCCGGCATGGCCGCCGCGACCGTGGTGAACGAAAGCGGACCTCCGGTAGGCGCCAAGTCGGGGGGCGCCGCTTCGGTGGCGCCCAGCGGCGCCGTGCGCCTGCAATGCTGGCAGAACGGTGCGCGCATCATCGACGAAGCCGGCCTCCGCGACGCGGCGGTGAACTTCTTCGACGCTTCGAACAGCCTCCGCTTCCGGCGCGGCGGCGCCGACCAGATGGTCATGCTGGTGAACCCGTCGCCGGAAACCACCTGCCTTCTCCAGGAAGAGCGCAAGGGCGGCGAATAGCCGGACGCCGCACCCACCAGACCGTCAAGCCCTAACCGTTACGCCGGGAACCTTCAGGAGCGAGAGACATGATCCGCCAACCTCATCACTGGCTGGCCGCGATGACGGCCGTTCTTCTGCTGACCACTTCAGCCTCCTCCTGGGCCGGCTCCGGAACCGGGCAGCGGGCCAGCATCGACGAGTCGTTCGATGCCAGCGCCGCCGAACTGATCGGCGTGGCCGGCCACGTCAGCATCCGGCACCACGACGGTCACGACATCCGGCTGCGGGCCGAGGGACCGAAGCGCTGGATCAGCGATCTGGTCCGGCGGACGGAAGCGGGCGTCCTCGTGGTGAACGCCGGTTCCCTCAGCGCATCGGCGATCAACATCGCATCGGGTCCAGGCGCCCGGGCGGAGACCCGCATCGGCTCCCTCACCATCACGTCGGAAGGGGGCGTCGCCATCGGCGGTTCCGCCGACGATCCGCCGAAGGTCGAACTCTACGTGCCGACCGGCACTCCGCTGACGGTGACGGCGGCGGCCGGGGAATGGGACATCGTGGCACTCAAGGCTCCCCTGTCGTTCGAGTTGGTCGGTGGCGAGGTCCGTGCCGGAGCCATGACCAGCGCCCGCCTGTCGGTGCGCGGCGGCGGCGAGATCGAGGTCGCCCGCGTGGACGGCGACCTGCATGCCGATATCGCCGGTTCCGGCAGCATCACCGTCCTGGCCGGATCGGTGACCAGCCTGAAGTCCAGCATAGCTGGCACGGGGAGCGTGATCGTTCAAGCCCCGGCGGAACGCGCCGAACTGGCGGTATCGGGCGTCGGATCGATCGAGGTGCAGAAGGTCCGCCAGGAACCCAAGGTGCGGATCAGCGGCCTTGGCACGGTCCGGACGGGCTATCGGCCGTAGAAGAGGACGTCGATAGCAACTTGGCGGCCCCCGCGTTCTCCCCCTGCGTCGAACGGTTTCGGCGCAGGGTTTTTTTATTTACGGCGTCAAAGATCCAGTGCCGGGCGCAACGGGGTATAGCAAATGCCGTAGAGGATTTCAATCCTCTTTCGGCTGGATAAGCACTGCATGCCGTATTGGTGCCGGAGGGGACGCATCCATGTCGACATCCCTCTATCCGTCAACAAATGTCATCATTCCTCGACATCGGCTGTCTGGAACGGTGTTTTTTAGAAGAGAGTAGACTCTTCGGTTTAGGTGTCGAGATGGCGATGAGCACATGAATAGGAATAATATCTGAAACAGCAAGCATGTGGAACCGGTTTATTGGACGCGGCTGCCAATGCCGGGCTTAAGCGGTCCGAACTGCAAAAGCACGCTCGGTGCTCCGGAAACCGCAGCGAGCGGAGGCACGCTCGTATAGGTCGGACCGCTCAAGCCCGACATCCGACTTTTCGAACCGCCGGTGCGATGGATTGCGGAGGAGGTCAGGTGCGGGTCCTACGGCCTCGGAGATTGACGCGTGGGAGATTGGTGCAATTTCACAGGCCGGTATCCTTGACCGGTCAATCTTTGAGGCCATCGGTATTGTAGGTTCATCCCGACCGGTGTGCCGAGAAGGTCGTCCCGTGGGGCGGAAGCTTCCAAGATTTTCGGAGCAGGACGGCTAGGTGGAAACGGCTGAGCTCGTCTCGGTCAAGAATCGCCAGCGTGGATGGTTCGGTAGCAGATACAGGTGCGGCTCAGAAGCTCACCGAACTGCCCGGTACGACCCGCAGGTTCAGGCGCTTGGTCCGGATATTGGCGCCCGGGATCTTGTTGAAGGCGTCCGTCACGGTTTGCAGGGTCGCCCTCGGGATCGGCTTCAGGTCGTCCAGCTTCATGCCGTCCGGCAGCGACAAGCCGACTTCCTGCGGAGAAGCGAAGCAGGCCACGGCTTCGTTATCGCCGACACTGTCCAGGCGGATGTTGAACGGCTTCTCGTAGCCCGGCGGGATTTCGACCTGCTGGTTGGCGTTGACGAAGGCATCGGGCTGGAAGCGGTTGGGGAATACCCGCGACACGCTGCCGTCGTTGTCCTGGTAGTAGCAGTACAGGAAGGCATCGACGGTCGGCTGGACCTTCACGACCAGGGTTTCGCCCAGCTTGTACTGGGGCAGGGGACCGCGATCCGTATTGAGGAACACGTCGAGCCGGCGCTGGCCGTCCGGATCGGTCGGCATGACCGGGATACCCTTGCCGCCGGCCCCGGTGATGCCACCCTCGCGTCCGGGTGCCCGGGCGAGCACGCCGGGTTTGCTCAGCATCGAGTAGTACAGGTCGAAGTCGATGCGGCCCGAGGGGATCAGTTCGTTGTCGGCCTGATAGCGGCCCGCCGCGTCGCGGGTCTGGCTGTCGTAGAGGCCGGTGATGGGGCCGTCGTAGTAGCCGGTGCTGGTCAGCACCTGCTGGACGAAACGCACCTGTTCGTCGGCCGGCGTGGTGTCGAACCACTCGCGCGCCTGGGAACGGAAGGTCTGGTTCGTCTGGTCGAGACCCAGGCATTGCCAGTACGGCACGCGGGTCAGCTTGCCCAGCGCTTCGACGACGCTGAGGTCCACCAGGGTCCGGACGGCTTGATGGAAGCCTTCCGACTTGTTGAAGGCCACGTTGAACGACAGGCCGGCTTTCTCGATCCGGCCGCCGGCGTCGCCGCTGACGCCCGAGCGGATCACGGCGATCGAGTTGCTGGCCGACATGCCGGGCAGGATCTGGCGGGTGACCACCTCGCCGACGTTCAGATCGACCGAAACGACGGAGACGACCTGATCGCGCGACGCGCCGACATCGAGCCAGGGCAGCGACAGGCCCGCTCCCTGGGTCTCGCTCAGGACGCTTTCGTCAAGCTGGGTTACGGCGCCCCGGATGTAGTAGCTGGGCACGACGAAGTTGGGCTGTACGCCGATGAGCGCGGACAGCGCCGTCACGTCGCTGGTCGGGTTGGGCTCGAAATCGACGAAGCGGAACGCGTTGCTGCGGGCCGACATGCGCGAGATCGCGGTGATCAGCATCTCCTTCGTGCCCGCCGCGACCTTGCCGGTCGCATCCGGGATGCCCGATGTCATGATGTAGATGTCGCTCTTGCCGTGCTGCCACAGCAAGGTGTCCATGCATTGCAGGCTGGTGGTGAAGCTGCTGATTGTTTTGTTCGGCGTCGTCTTGGCTTCCGACACCACGGGGGCAATGGCGGGATCGGACATGCAGCCGGCAAGCGTAAGGCAACCGCCGATCAGCCACCCGGCGCGCCGGGACAAAGGGCGTCCGGAACGGCTGCGGGGAAACAAGCGGTTGCTGGACATGGTCCGATCCTTTGCGCCGGTGTGTCGATTTGTGGAATGGCTGACAGGCGGTTGGTTGCGTGTACCGGGTAGCGAGAGTGTGCGACTGCTTCGCGTATGTTTCAGCATACAAAAAGTTTTACCGACTTGGTGTCCCATCTAAAGTAGTAAGTAATAATCTGAAGTGTTAGAGTCGCAATTTCTATTTCGTTTAAGTTTTCATCGACGTGGGAGAAGTGGACGATCCTGGGATCGTGTGGTCATAATGTTTTGCGATGCGTGCCGCATGAAGAGCCGGTTTCCGGGGGATAAGTCGAATGGCTATCACGGGACTTGAAGACAAGCTCGCCGTCCTTTCCGAGCATTCCCTGCTGAAGCATGTCAATCAAGGTGAACTGGCCCAACTGGCGGCCTATGCCACAGTCGCCCAGCACCGCGCGCGGACGATCATCTTCCGCCAGGGCGATCCCGGTTCCAGCATGATGGCGGTTCTGTCCGGCCGGGTGCGGATCTGCAGCTATTCCGCCGAGGGAAAGGAAGTGACGCTCAATATCGTCCGCAAGGGCGAGTTCTTCGGCGAGATAGCACTGCTCGACGGCAAGACCCGGACTGCCGAGGCCGTGGCGCTGGAGCCGACCGACCTCCTGGTGCTGGAACGCCGGCATTTCCTGCCGTGGCTGGAAGCGCACCCTACCGTCTGCCTGCGCATGTTCAACGTGCTGTGCGACCGTCTGCGGCGGACCAGCACGCAGCTGGAGGACACGCTGTTCCTGGAAGTGCCGTGCCGGCTGGCCCGCTGCCTGGTCAGGCTGGCGACGGCCTTCGGCGTGGCCGAGAAGGGCGGTACCCGGATCGACGTCAAGCTGTCGCAGCAGCAGCTGGGAACCCTGGTCGGGATCACGCGGGAAAGCACCAACAAGCACCTCAACGAGTGGCAGCGCGATGGCTTGATCACGGTATCGTCGGGCTCCGTCACCATTCGGGATCTCGAAGGCCTGCGTGAACTGGCCGATTTCTTCGACGAGGAAGAAGAGACCTGAGATCCGGCGCCCGGCGGCGGTCGCCGCCGGGCTTTCCGAACCGGCTGGAGTTATTCGCAGCCGCTGCTCGAGTCCATCGAGCCGACCG
>NZ_JCACHA010000568.1:0-21240 GCF_059503625.1 Skermanella sp. | reverse complement strand
TGAGTGATATCCAGACTCTGCTCATGGCCTGCCAGTTCGGCGACGGCCAGTTCCCGAGCGGAGCCTTCGGCTTCTCCTGGGGGCTGGAAGGGCTGGTGACCGACGGGCTGGTCGGGCGCGGCGATCTGGTCCCGTTCATCCTCGGGCAGCTCGAAGGCCGCTGGTCCGGGTTCGACCGGGTGTTCGTGGCGCACGCCCATGACAGCGCCGGAGACGAGGCGGCGCTGTGCGGCCTGGACGCCGGCGTGGAAACCTACAGCCTCGCCAGCGCCCAGCGCGAAGGATCGCGCCGCGCGGGAGCGGCATTGCTCGGCATCCATGCCCGGCTGGGCACGCCGGGAGCGGCGGAGTTCCGCAAGCTGGTGTCGGCAGGAAAGACGCCGGGGCATGCCGCCGTGGCGCTGGGGCTGGTGCTCGCCGGAGCCGGTCTGGCGCGCGGTCCGGCGCTGGCCCTGTCGGGCTACGGCTTCGTGTCGGGACTGACGACGGCGGCGATCCGGCTCGGCATCGCGTCGCATATCGACATGCAGCAGGCGATATCCGCTGCCCGGCCCGTCATCGCCGCCCTGGCGCAGTCCCCGGTCCCGCCCATCGACGAGGTTTCCTCGTTCTCTCCCCTGACCGAGATCGCCATGATGCGCCATGGCGCCCGCTCCATGCGCCTCTTCTCGAACTGACGCCGAAAATCCGGAGACATCCATGAACCTGACGCCCACCGAGATGGAGCGGCTGACGCTGTTCACCGCCGCCGAGTTCGCCCGCCGCCACAAGGCGCGGGGAATCCCGCTGTCCCATCCCGAGGCGGTCGCCCTGATCTCCGACGAGATGATGCTGGCCGCCCGCGCCGGCATGGCATACGAAGACATCGTCGACATGGCCTGCGGGCTGCTGACCACCGACGACGTCGTGCAGGGCGTCGCGGAGATGGCGAACATCATCTCGGTCGAAGCCAGCTTCGAGGAAGGCACCAAGATGGTGATCGTGTTCGATCCGATCCGGCCGGGGAAGAACCCGCCGACGGGAGAGCCGGCGCCCGGCGAGATCATCACCCCGGACGAGGATATCGAGGTCAACGCCGGCCGGCGTTCGGTCGTGCTCGACGTGGTCAATACCGGCGACCGCGACATCCAGGTCCGCAGCCACGCCCATTTCTTCGAGACCAACCGCGCGCTGGAGTTCGACCGCGAGAAGTCGTTCGGCATGCGGCTGGACGCGCCGTCCGGCTTCGGCGTCCGCTTCGAGCCGGGTCTGAGGAAGCAGGTGCGGCTGGTGGCGTTCGGCGGCAGCGGGCTGGTGTTCGGGCAGTCCGGCTTGACCGACGGCGACGTCAACGATCCGGGTGTCCGCGAAAAGGCGTTCGCGTCAGCCCGCGCCCGCGGGTTCATGCCTCCCGACGGACCTCTGGACGGGGGAGCCTGAGCCATGGCGAAGATGTCCCGCGCGCATTACGCCGAGATATACGGCCCGACCAAGGGCGACATGGTCCGGCTCGGCGATACCGGCCTGCTGGCCGAGATCGAGCATGACTTCACCGTCTATGGCGACGAGCTGACGACCGGCGCCGGCAAGTCGATGCGCGACGGCGAGGGTTTCCAGACGACGGGGACCTATGCGTCCGGAGCGCTCGACATGGTGGTCCAGAACGCCACGGTGATCGACCCGGTGCTCGGCATCGTCAAGGGCGATATCGGCATCCGCGACGGGCGCATCGTCGGCATCGGCAAGGCCGGCAACCCGGACATCATGGACGGCGTCGCCCCTTCGCTGCGCACCGGCCCCAACACGACCGTGGTGCACGGCGACTTCTACATCGCCACGGCCGGCGGGGTGGAGGCGCACGCGCATTTCCTGTCGCCCCAGCAGTGCGACCACGCGCTGGCCGGCGGCATCACGACCATGATCGGGATGAGCCCCGGCCCCCATTTCGACGTGAGCTGTTCCGGCCCCAACGTGCTCGGCGAGCTGATCCGCGCCGCCGACGAGTACTGCCTGAACTTCGGTTTCCTAGGACGCGGCGCTTCCGACCCCGGCGCCGTCGAGGAAACGGTGGCGGGCGGCGCCCTAGGCGTCAAGATCCACGAGGACTTCGGCGCCTCGTCCGCCGTGATCGACGGCTCGCTGATCGCCGCCGACCGTAACGACTTCGCGGTCCATCTGCACACCGACACGATCAACGAGTTCGGCTTCTGCGAGGACACGCTGGCGGCGATCGACGGCCGGATGATCCACATGTACCACACCGAAGGGGCGGGCGGCGGCCATGCGCCGGACCTGCTGCGGGTCAACGGCTTCGCCAACGTCATCCCGTCGTCGACCAACCCGACCAATCCCTTCACCGCCTATGCCCTTAACGAGGGCGTGCCGATGACGATGCTGGCGCATGTCCTGAACTTCCGCCTGCCGGAAGACGTCGCCTTCGCGGAATCGCGCATCCGGCCGCAGACCATGGCGGCGGAGGACCTGCTGCACGACATGGGCGCGATTTCGATCTTCGCCACCGACACCCAGGGCATGGGGCGGCTGGCCGAGAACGTCGCCAAGTGCTGGCAGCTCGCCAGCGTCATGAAGGAGCGCGTCGGACGGCTGCCGACCGAGAAGACCCAACGGGCCGACAACGAGCGCATCCGGCGCTACGTCGCCAAGTACACGATCAACCCGGCGCGGGCCGTCGGCATCGAGGAGCATGTCGGATCGCTGGAGCCGGGCCGGCTGGCCGACATCGTGCTGTGGCCGCGCAGCTCGTTCGGCGTCAAGCCGTGGATGGTCATCAAGGGCGGCTTCATCGCCTGGGCGGCGATGGGCGACGGCAACGCCAGCCAGACCAATTCCGAGCCGATCATCCAGCGGCCGATGTGGGGAGCGCTGGGCACGGCGAAGCACAAGCTCGGCTATACCTTCGTCTCCCGGCTGGCGGTGGAGGCCGATGTCGAGCGCAGGCTCGGCGTTCAGAAACGCTTCATCCAGATCCGCAACATCCGGGGCATCACCAAGCGCGACATGCTGCACAACGACGCGATGCCCCACATCACGGTCGACTCCCAGACCTTCGACGTCTACGCCGACGGCGCGCTGCTGACCTGCGCCCCGGCCAAGAAGGTGCCGCTGAACCGGAGGTACATGCTGCGATGACCGTTTCCCCTGAAGTAGTCGGCGCCGCCCGTGTCGGCGTCGGCGGCCCGGTCGGGTCCGGCAAGACGGCGCTGGTCGAGCGTCTGATCCCGCTGCTGCGCGGCGACGGGATCGACCTTGCCGTCATCACCAACGACCTCGTGACCAAGGAAGACGCCGAGCGCCTGCGCCGCAGCCGGCTGATCGATCCGGAACGGGTGCTGGCGGTGGAAGCCGGCGCCTGTCCGCACACCGTCATCCGCGAGGACCCGACCCTCAACATCGAGGCGGCGGAGCGGCTGGACGCCCAGTTCCCGGGATTGGAACTGATCCTGATCGAGAGCGGCGGCGACAACCTGGCATCGACCTTCTCGCTGGATCTGGTGGACTACTGGATGTTCGTGATCGATGTCGCAGGCGGCGACGATATCCCGCGCAAGCGCGGTCCCGGCATCATCCAGAGCGACCTGCTGGTCATCAACAAGGTCGATCTGGCGCCCCATGTCGGCGTCGATCTCGACCGCATGGTGGCGGAAGCGCGCGAGGTCCGGGGCGGCAGGCCGGTGGTGCTGACCAATTGCAGGACCGGCGACGGCGTGGAGGGCGTCGTCCGGGCGATCCGCGACGCGGTCCCGCTTGGCAGGACTGTGGGGAGCAGGCAAGCGGGCAGACCGGCGGAAAGCGGGAGCCGATGACCGGGCTGGCCGTTGCGGACCGGGCGCATCAGCTCGATCTGGTATTTGGCCGGACCGGCGGGGCGGGGCCGACGCGGCTGGTCAGCCGGCGGGTAGCCTATCCTTTCTCGGTCGCCGACGTCTTCCGCCTGGACAGGACTTCGCGGGACCCGGCGTCCCGCGACAGGGCGACCGTCATCCTGCAATCGGCCTCGGGCGGGTTGTTCGAGGACGAAGACCTGTCGCTGTCGATCGCGGCGCAGCAAGGCTCCCAGGCCCGCTTCACGACCCCATCCGCCGCCGTCGTTCACGGGATGCCGGGCGGCGGCATGGCCTGTCAGGACGTGACGCTCAAGGCGGACGAAGACGCCCGGCTGGAATACCTGCCCAAGCCGCTGATCCTGTTCCCCGGCAGCAGGCTGCGCCAGCGCATCGTGATCGAAGCCTCCGAGGACGCCACCGTGCTGGCCTGCGACGGCTTCCTCATGCACACGCCCAGGGGAGCCGAGGGCAGCTTCGACTGGCTGGACACGTCGACGGAGATCCGCCGTCCGGGAGGCCTCGTCGTAGCATGCGAACGCATGCGGGTGACCGGCGCCGCCATCGCGCAGGGAAGCGCCGGCCTGAGCGGAAGCTTCCGCGCCTTCGGCTGGATAGCCTTGATCGGCGGAACATACGAAGCCGAGGCGGAAGCCGCTGTGCTGGACGCGATAGCCGGCTGCGGCGAAGCCGTCTACGCTGGCGCATCGCGCCTGCCCGGCGACTGCGGCGTCATGGTCCGTATCGCAGCGCGCGACGGCGGCGCCTTGCTGCCGGCACTGGAGGCGGGGGTGCTTGCGGTGCAGGGGGTGCTGAAACTTTCGAGACCAATGGCCTTGAGGGCCGACTGATACCAAGTACCGAAGATGTTGACCGGTGAAGACGCTGATGCCGTAGGTCGGTCTAGAGCGAAGCGGCAGCCGACAAGCAGGCGCGTCTATGTCGGCTGCCGCTTCGCTCTAGACCGACCTACGCGGCGAAAGTATTGTCACAGGTCAATCTCTCCGGCTCTTGGTATGAGACCAAACCCGGAAAGTTCCGGCCGATCTCGCGCGAACCAGTCGAGGACCCGCGCGGTGGAGCGGCCTGTCCGCTCCACCCGACGGAGGCGAGAATGGGGGCATCCCCCTCAACTGAATACCGGAACCTGCATGCTGCGGCATGCTGCCCCGGTAGCATGGTTCCAGCTCACCACAGCACGTCCTTGCCGAACACAAGCTGGTTCGCGGCGACGTGATCGAGCGTCACCATCGTAATGCCCGCATCGTCTTCGCCGTCCGGGTAGACGACGACCGCCGTGCCGGTGCCCTGCTGAACGAAGCGGATCACCGGTTGTGCATCGGGATCGGCCTGAGCCAGCGATTTGCGGAGACCTTGCAGGTCGATCATATCCGTCCCCGGAGTAAAGTCCTGGACCGTGTCGCCCGCATCGGACAGCTTCAGGAACCCGAAGATGTCGTTCCCGGCTCCCCCGACCAGAAGGTCGGCCCCGCCATTGCCGTAGAGGATGTCGTTGCCTTCTCCGCCGTCCAGGGTATTTCCGTTCGAATTGCCCATCAGCCGGTTATTGAGGTCGTTGCCCAGGCCGACCGACGCCGCCGTACCGTTCAGGTAGAGGTTCTCCACGTAATCCGGCAGCCTTGTCAGGCCCAGCCAGCTCCGGATGCTGTCGGTCCCGCCACCGGGCTCCTCGACCACCAGGTCGCCGGATGAACTCACCAGGTATGTGTCGTCGCCCGCACCGCCGATCATGCGGTCCGGACCGGCGCCGCCTTCGAAGCGGTCGTTGCCGGTAGTGCCATGCAGCAAATCCCCCGCCGAAGTCCCTTCGATCGTATTGGTCGCGGCATCGCTCCACGGCAGCGAAAACGGCTTCTGCCCCGACGGCGGCGTGGGAATCAAGATAGTCGCGATTTCCTTTACCTCCTGATTGTTCGCAACCACCAGGCTGCCGTTGATCGTGACGTTCTGAAGATAGAGGTTCCGGTCGGTACTCCTCGTCCCGTCGTAGAGGTCGTTCAGGAAGACCACGGACACCAGTTTCGCCCCAGCCGACAGGGCGGTGTTGAAGGTGAAGTCCTGCCACTGCCCCTGAGCATGCGAAGCGGTGACCGACGTAACCGGTCCGACAGGCCGGTAATCGACGAAGAGCTGGAACTTGGCGTCGCCCTTGTAAGCGTCCTCGGAGACGCGCACCACGATCGTATCGGTTGCCGGACCTGTCTGTGGCGTCGGTATCACCGGCGCCACGTCCGTTTCGATCAGGTAGCTGCTATCACTCCACCTGTCGCTCGAGCTGGCGTCGTTCCAGTTGCCGTCCCGATAGATCTGCAGCTTGTCTTCGATCAGGTATTTGTTGTTCGGCTCTCCGGGCGCCCAGTTGGTAAAGCCGATCGTTTCACCGTTCAGCCATTTCCACTCGCCCGTATTGTCGCGGCTCCCGCCCAGCCAAGCCCTGGAATTGAAGCTCGTGTTCATCAGCTGGCTTACGACGAAGTCGTGTTCCGCCTGGGTGTTCAGGCTGGCCAGAGCGGTGTTCGGTCCGAACGTGCCGGAGGCTTTAAGCGCATTCTGCCACGTCACCGAAGAGCCCGCCGACTGGACCAGCCCATACCAGTGCCCATTGCCGCCTTCGGCGGTAGACCACTGCACCCATTTGACGATGTCATTCATGTTCTTGTCCGCCTTCCAAAAATACAGCCGAGGCCGGATTGCCCGAGACGCGGACAAATTTTGTAATGGCGTATCTTGATAAAGTATGAACCTGATTTTCTAATTATATAGTATATATTTTATCGCTGTAAATTCAACTCATCTCGAAGCCTATGACTCCGGAAGAGATGATCGTGATACATTTACTCGACTGCCAACTTGATGCGGGCGGCAAGTGTTCTTTCCGGATCACAAAGGCGGCCTCATCCCCACCCGCCATGCCGTCATACACATGCCGTCATGCTCTCCACTCGTCATGCTGCCCATTCATCATGCCAAGACTTGATCTTGGCATCTCCCGGCGAGACTTGGCGGATGGCATGAAGCCTTCGCTTAAGGTTCCCCTATGAACGCAGATGCCGGGAGATACCCGGATCAAGTCCCATGGGCGCAAACCTAGGCTGTCTCTTCCTTTTCTGTCATACCCGGACTTGATCCCATAGGCGCTAACCTAGGCAATCCACCCCCACCTTTACGTCATACCAAGACTTGATCTTGGTATCTCCTTTCAGGAGATGAGGGGATGCCATCCGAATTTCAGGTTGAAGTCCTCACGTCAGCTTTCGCCGGGAGATGCCAAGATCAAGTCTTGGTATGACGGTAGAGTGGAGGAAAATACCCGCGTGACGCGTAGGAACGTTTTAAGTTAGCGCTTATGGAACTTGATCCGGGCATGACGGAAAAGGAGTCGACAGCCTAAGTTTGCTCCCGTGGCCTTCATCCCGTTCCCCACGCGCCCGTAATCAGGCACTTCACAAACCCGGCGAGTTTGAATAAACTGGAAGGAGTTGGGAGGGGTGCGTCAACACCCCTCCCGATAGCTCCGTTAGAGGTTCAGGCCGATCTCGATTTCAATCTCGATCGTCTGTCCCTTCCAGCGGAAGCGGATGGTCCACTTGAACAATGGACACTCCCTCCTCTTGTGTGTCGCGGTGGAGTAGCCAGTCTGCTCCACCCGACGGGAGATTAGGGGGAATGGGTTCAACTAAACACGGGAACTTGCATGCTGCGGCATGCTGCCCCGGTAGTATCAGCAAACTACAAGATTGGTGATGCAATCGTCTGCCCGCTGTGGGTGAAGGATTGTGGGCTAACTCAATTTCGCACAATGCGGAAGTGTCACCTCTGGAACCCTAACGACGTTCAACCAGTGTGAGCGACCATAGACCAATACTATATATATTGGCAGAGTACTGAATAATGATCACCTTGGTGCTTAAGTATTAACAGGAAACTCACGACCAGCATAAGTCATGCGTCAGATATCATGTTAGGGCTTCCAATTTAGAGTGTATTTTAGTGAGTTTGGCAATCAATATTCAGACCGTTTCCACGATTGGATTTGGCCTGAATGGGTTGGGCACTTTCACATCGCACCCACGCATATCATCAATATTTCGGGTAACTAGAACGTATCCATGCACGCGAGCGGTAGCCGCCAGTGCCCGGTCACGCTGGTTCTTGTCTTTTGCTCCAAGCAGCCGTGCCCACTCCGCCGCAACTGGGCCATCGATCGAGACAAGCCGTGAACCGTAAGCGGCTTCCAGCGCGTTCAGTTCGGCAAGTTTTGCCGCCGCAAGATCCGGATCGCTTTTCCTTTTGCGCTCCCATCCACGGCGTTTTTCAAAGAAGGTCATGGCGCTGATCCGGAGGTCGGATTGCGCGACAGAGGCATACCAAGCTCGGACTTCACAATTCCCTTTGGAGTGCAGTTCCCGAAGAACATTCTCGTCCAGCAAATAGACCGTCACGATATCTGGGGCGGTGTCGGTGGTTCGTCATCGCTCTCGACATCCCATACGCCTGACTCGGCCATATCGCTCAGCATCCGCTTGAAGCTGCGCGTTGGCAGCGGTCGGCCGGTCTTGGGATATACCTTGGCGTACTCCACCGCCGCATCGATCTGTTCCGGAGTAAGACCTGGATAGTCCTCGATAATTTCGGCAACGGTCTGACCGCGTGCCAGCGCCGCGATCACATAGACCGGGATGTCGGTGTCACGGATGATCGGATCGGCGTTAAGATGATTGGTCACCAGCGCCTTCACCGCTGACAGACGTTGCAGTCGGTCGGCAATACGCCTGTCGACTTCCGTCAGCTTGAACTCCATGACGCCCATCTCAAGGCGATGCGCGTCGGCGGGTAAGCGTCGCATCGCCTCATAGACCTTGCGTCGCGCTCCTGGGGTCAAATCCTTCTCGATCTCTCCGGCGATAGCCAGAAAGCGCAATTCGGCTGAGCCGATTTTCCGCAGCCGGCAATTACCCTGGCGCTGGAGCTTAGCCTTTATGACGCCGCGATCGACGGCGCGGTTGATCGCCGTGCTCGATTGACCAACGACGTAACCGGCCTCGTTAAGGGTCAGGCTGACCGCGCTTGCCATCGTTGCCTCCGCTGAAAACTCATCCCAGCATAGGGATGAGTTTCGCATTGCTCAAGGGCTTTGTAGGTCAAGGCAATGAGTGGATCTATGGTGATGAGCTGGCCGGAGCCTCATTTTCTATCGGTAGTTCGGGAACCGGCAGATTGGAACCCTGGCTCAGAAACAATGCGATATCGTCTTCCGTGTATCCAAGCAGGCGCCCCAGCGCTCGCTCCTGGTCATCCGTAGGAGCGGTCAGTTCTTCGAAAACGGTCCGCAGGATTTTGGCGGCTTCAGGTACACGTGCCGTCTCACTTGGCAGGGCATAGAGCACACACTTCACCATCGGCGCTGCCGGGTTGGTCGGCTTGAACAGGAAATCAGCTTTGACGATTTTCCCCATCGCGACATGCCGGTCGAACTGTTCCTCTGGCAAGATCCATGTTTCGCTTTCTATGGCGTAGAACAATGCCAACGGCTTCCGGCCCGACAGCATCAATTCAAGCTCTCTTCCCTCATGGGGTCCGATCGATGGCTCGGTGCTATCGTCGATTTTGTCGTGCTCCAGCCCAATGGGCATCTCAACTCCCGCATCCACTGCCGCGCCTGCCTACACGGCAGCAGACGTCAAGTAGCACACGCTGGTCGGAAGCGTCCATGCGACGCCGCAACGCTCCGTGGGGCGTCTCCCAACTGGATCAGCCGCGACGCCCCCAACGCCACCCCTGTAAGGAATATAGTCTTTATATAATCAGCATTCTAGGATACACTCAGCCGCATCAACCGCCACCATTCCGTCTCCGCCACCGACCATGAAGCGCCCCCATGCCCGTCCCGCCGCGCAACCGAACCGTGTCCGTGATGACATCTGCGTACATTCACATACGGGTAGGGGGAGTCAACATCGCCTCAGCCGAACACCTCCGCCGTCCCACGCTCCGCCGACCGGTACGCCCCGAAGGTCAGTTCCAGCGTCCGCAGATTATCCGCCCCGGAGGTATCCGGCTCGCGGCCCTCCCGCAGGCAATCGACCCAGTGGCGCTGGATCGCCAGCACGCTGTCCTGCACCACATGCCAGGGCACGCTCGCCCACGGCAGCAGTTCGGCATCGACCGGCCGGACCTCCCGGTGGCCCGGACGGCTCAGCACAAGGCGGTAGCCCTGCTCAAGCTCGACCGTTCCATCCGTGCCCTCGATCCGCACCAGACACTCGGGGAAGGGCTCCGGCTCCGTCCGGGTGGCGGTGGAAAGCTCCACGACGCAGGTAACGCCGCTGTGGAAGTCCACCAGCATGGTCGCGGTGTCCTCGCCGCGCACCCTGGGGTCGATCCGTGCGGTGCGGCAGTAAAGCCTCCCGGCCTCGCCGAACAGGAAGCGCGCCACGTCCAGCAGGTGCAGGCCGACATCCATGATGATGTAGCGCTCGTCCTCCGCCAGATAGGGCTGGTTGGTGATGATGTCGAAGCCGTGGCGGAACTGGACGCGGCCATAGAAGGGACGCCCGACCCAGCCCTCGTCCAGAACCTGCTTGACCGCCAGCAGCGGGTGCTGCCAGCGGAAGTTCTCGTGGACCATAAGCTGCACGCCGGCATCGGCGCAGGCCCGCACCATCGCCTGCGCGTCCTCCAGGCTCTCGGCGAACGGTTTCTGGCAGATCGAGGGCACGCCATGCCGCGCCGCCAGTTCCACCAGGGGCCGGTGCGACGGCAGCGTCGTCGCGATGTCCACGAAGTCGGGTTTCTGCTCCGCCAGCATGGTTTCGGCATCCGCATAAGCGCGCGGGATGCCGAAGCGCCGCGCAGCAGCCTCCGCCTTGGCAAGGTCGCGGTCGCACACCGCCACCAGCTCGACGCCCTCCAGCGGCGTGTCGCGCATGCTGGTCCAGGCGTTCAGGTGGTTCTCGGCGAAGAAGCCGCAGCCGATCAGCGTGCCGCGCAGCTTGCCGGTCCTTTGGGCATAGCGGGGTGTATCGGATGAAGTCGTCATACGGGTCTCTCCTCGATGCGGATGCGGCGGCGGCCCAGCCGTTCCAGGATGCGGGAGCGCTGGCTGTCCACGAAAACAGCCACGAAAATGATCGAGCTGGTGACCAGCGGGTAGATGTACGGATCGGCGTTGACGATCACCAAGCCGTTCTGCACCGTCTGGATCAGCACGGCGCCGAACACGGTCCCGGCCACTCCCCCGCGCCCGCCGAACAGGCTGACGCCTCCCAGCACCGATGCCGCGACGGCGGCGAACTCCTTCTCCATCGCGAAGGAGGACGCGGCGGCGCCTACCTGCGTGATCGACACGAAGCCGGCGATCCCGGCGCAGGCTCCCGACACGGCGTAGACGGTGGTCAGCACCAGCGGCACGTTGATCCCGGCCTTGGCCGCCGCATCGGGGTTCTCGCCCACCGCATAGACCTGCCGGCCGAACGGGGTGTGGTTCAGGACGATCCAGGCCACCGCGAAGACGATCGCGAAGACCCAGATCGCCCAGGGCACTCCCAGGAACTCCGCCCTAGCCAGCGACAGGACCTGGTCCTTGTAGAAGACCATGCGGGTCTCGGTCACCCACAGCGCCAGCCCGCGCCCGATGAACAAAGTCGCCAGCGTCACGATGAAGGCCGCCACCCGCAGCCGGACCACGAAGAAGGCGTTGACCAGCCCGAACAGCGCACCGACCGCCATCATGGCGGGCACGGCCAGGATCGGCGAGGCATCGGCAAGATATATCCCGAGCAGCGCCACCGACAGGTACATGACGGCGCCGACCGACAGGTCGATCCCGGCGGTCAGCAGGACGAAGGTCATGCCGATGCCGAGGATCGCGATATGCGACGCCTGGATCAGGATGTTGGTGAAGTTCTGGACATCCAGGAACCGGTCCGACAGCGACCCGAACACGGCCAGCACGATGATGAAGAGGGCGACCGGCGCATTCCGCAGCAGGGCCAGACGAAGACGGACGGTATTCATGTCACGCCACCTTTTCCGCGATAGCTGGAGCCCGCCGCTTCATCGCGGCCTCCAGGATGCGCCCGCTGTCGAACTCGCCGCGCGAAAACTCCGCCTGGATCTCGCCGTGGTTCATCACCAGGATGCGGTCGCACAGTCCCATCAGCTCTTCCATCTCCGACGATATCATCAGCACCCCGGCGCCGCCCGCCACCAGCGTATCGATGATCTTGTAGATTTCGAACTTGGCGCCGACATCGATCCCGCGCGTCGGTTCGTCCAGGATGAAGACCTTGGGGTTGCGCAGCAGCCATTTCGCCAGCACCACCTTCTGCTGGTTGCCGCCGCTCAGGCTGCGCGCCAAAGCCGCCACCGGGTCCGCCGCCCGCAGCCTGACCTTCTGGCCGATCCGTCCGACCTCGTCGCCCAGCCGCGTCCGCTCGATGAACCGCGCCCAAGGGGAGGCGTATTCGTCCAGCGAGGCCAGCGCTATGTTGTCGGTGATGGTGGCGTGCATCATCAGCCCTTCGCCGCGCCGGTCTTCCGTCAGGAAGGCCATGCCGTGCTCCATGCAGGTGCGCGGGTTCGGGGCTTCGATCACCGTGCCGTCCACCGCGATGCTCCCGCCGTGAAAGCTGTCCAGGCCGAACAGGATGCGGGCAAGCTCGCTCCGGCCGGCTCCCATCAGGCCGGCGATCCCCAGCACCTCGCCGGCATGCAGCGTCAGGTCGATCTCGTGGACGACGCCGGGCTGGCTGACTCCCCGCACCTCCAGCACCGGTGTTGCGGTCGGGGTGCAGGTCCGCTCCGGGAAAAGCTGGTCCAGCGTCCGTCCGACCATCAGCGATATCATCCGCTCCGTCGGCATCTGGGCGGCGGGACCGCCGCCGACCACCGCCCCGTCGCGCAGCACGGTGATGTCGTCGCAGATCCGGGTGACGTCGGCCAGCACGTGGCTGATATAGATCATCGCAATCCCGCGCCGGCGCAGCCGCTCGATGATGCCGAACAGCCGGTCGGCCTCCCGCCGCGTCAGGGATGTCGTCGGCTCGTCGAAGATGATCACCTTGGCGTCCACACTCAGCGCCTTGGCGATCTCGACCAGCTGCCGCTCGCCCTGGCTGAGGCTGCCCAAATGCGTGCCGGGCGGATGCCGGATATCGACCTGTTCCAGCAGCTCCCGCGCCCGGCGGCGCATCCGCCCGCGGTTGATGAAGGGCAGGGCGCGGCCCAGCCGGGGAAAGCCCGTGATGAACAGGTTTTCCTCGATCGACAGGTTCTCGAACAGGTTCAGTTCCTGGTGGATGAAGGCGATGCCGCCGGCCAGCGCGTCCTTGGGACCGCGCGGGTCGTAGTCGGCCCCCTCAAGCCGGATGCGCCCGCCGTCGCGCGGCAGCACGCCTCCCAGTATGTTCATGGTGGTCGATTTGCCGGAGCCGTTCTCCCCCACCAGCCCCAGCACCCGGCCCCGGTCGAGCGAGAACGAGACGCCGTGCAGGACCTCGACGCCGAAGAAGCTTTTGCGAAGGTTCTCGCATTCGAGCAGGGCCATGGATCGGGCCTCCTCTTCTATATGGATGGGCTAAATCCGGGCGGCGAAGCGGGTGCGGACGGCGTCGATTACGGCGGCCAGAAGGATCACCGCGCCCTTGATCGCGAAGACCGAGAACAGCGACAGCCCCAGCATCTTCAGGCTGGTATCGATCAGCACCAGGAACAGCACGCCGAACACCGTCCACACCACCTTGCCCTTGCCGCCGAACAGGCTGGTGCCGCCGATCACGACGGCGCCGATGATGTCCAGCAGGATCGTCTGCCCCAGGATCGGCGTGCCGGTCTGGAGCCGTCCGGTGTACAGGACAGACGCCACGGCGGCGCAGGCCCCGGAAATCAGGAACGCCGCCGCGATCACGTTCCGCACCGGAACGCCGGAGACATCAGCCGCGCGCCGGTTCTGCCCGCAGGCGTAAAGCCGCCGGCCCAGCACCGTCCGCGCCAGCACGATATGGGCCACTATTCCTACCGCCAGCACGACCCAGAGGGAGTTCGGAACGCCTCCGATATTCCCCTGTCCCAGCACGACGAAGCCGTGCGGCAGGTTGGCGATGCTGCTGGTCGTGGTGTGGAAAGTCGTGAACCAGATCGCAGCGCCCGAAAAGAACATCATCGTCGTCAGCGTGACGATGAACGGCGGCATGCCGAGCCGGGTGATGCAGAAGCCGTTGAACGCGCCTATCGCCAGCCCGACCGCCACCATCGCAAGCATCGCGGCGGGGACCGCCAGCGGCGACCCCGCCAGATAGCCGCCGTCCCCCGTCATGACGCTGGCCCCGACCACGCTCGCCATCGCGATGATCGACGTTACCGACAAATCGATGCCGGCGACGATCAGCACGAAGGTCTGGCCGATCGCCACCACCAGCAACGGCAGCATGTCCGACAGGATGTTCCGCAGCACCTCGACCGAGGCCATCTGCGGCACGAACGGCAGCACCGCCAGGAAGTAGAGGACGCTGAGCCACAGGACCAGATATTCGGAGAGCAGGACGCGGCGCACGAAGCGCCGCATCCCCGAAGACCGGGCCTCGGTTTCCAGGCTGGTAGCCGTCATGGCCGGCGTCAGCCGTTCTTCTGCTTGTAGATCGTATAGCCCCACATGCGGTCGCGCGCCTGCTCCAGGTTGGCCTGATGGATCGCGAAGCCGGGGTCCAGCAGCACCCGCTCCACCGTCTTGCCGTCCTGCAAGTCCACGATGGCGTTGACCGCCAGCTCGGCTTCCTTGAACAGGTCCTGCACGCCGTCGGCGTCCAGGTATTTGTCCTTCAGCAACTCGTAGGCCATCGCGTCGCCATCGAAGCCGCCGAAGATGATATGGTCTTTGTGTCCTATCGGTTGGAACTTGTTCCTGGTTTTCAGAACCTGTACGATCTGCGGGAACAGGAAGTCGGACGACGTGAAGAGGAAGTTGATGTCGGGGTTGGCCTGGAAAGCGTTGGTCAGCCCGGCGAAGGCCACGTCGGCGTTCCATTCCGTCGGGATGCGGGCGACGACGTCGATGATGTCCTTGTTCTTGTCCACCACGTCGAAGAAGCCGTCGCGCCGGCCGATCGCATTGGGGTCGCCCAGATTGCCGATCAGGATCGCGGCCTTGTACTTGCCGCCCTTCTCCTTGGCGACCTTGACCATGTGCTCGACGGTGGCGTTGGTGATGCTGCGGTTGTCGGCGACCACCGCGACGGAGAACGCGTCGGTCTTGGCCGGCGGGCGGTTGAAGTGAACCATCGGCACGCGGGCGTCGTTGGCCGCCTTGATCGCCGGGATGACCGCGTTGCTGTCGGTCTGGACGATGATGATACCGTCGACCTTCCGCGCCAGCATGGCCCGGACCTGCTCGAACTGGCGGTTGTCGTCCTTGTCGGAGATCGCCTGGACCATCTCGTAGCCGCGCTTGGTCAGGTCCTGCTTGATGACGTCGAGGCCCGCGACCCAGAACGGGGAGTAGAGACCGTCGAACAGCACGGCGATGGTCTTCTTGCCCTGCGCCTTGACGTAGACCGGCAAGCCTGCCGTGCCGGCCGCCATCAGGGTAGCCAGCGTGAACTGCCGCCTCGTGAGCTTCATGGTGTTTCCTCCCTGCCCGCGGCTTGTGCCGCTTGGTTTGCTTATACACTCATCATACCAGTTGAGGCGGACCCGACAACGGCAAAATGGAGGGTAGGGAAGGGGAGCCCCGGCCTATCGGCGTTCCGCTATTTCTCGAACTGCCGGTACAGGCTGCTGGCCCGCTTCAGGTGGTCGGACATGGCGGCGGCGGCTTCCTCGGTGTCGCGCTTCGCGATGCCGTTGAAGATCCGTTCATGTTCGTCGATCGTGATCTGCTCGGCCCCGACCGCCCGCAGCAGACTGACATGGTAGACCGCCAGCCAGTCGAACATCGCCTGCGCCACGGCGGCGTAGATCGGGTTGCCGGAAATCGCGGCGATCTCCCGGTGGAACGCCATGTCGCGGGCGAGGAAGCCGGACAGGTCGGTCAGGGCATCGCGGTGCTCCTGAAGCCGCCGCTCCAGCCGCGCGATGTCGGCGTCGCTCGCCCGCTCGGCGGCAAGCCGGACCATGCCGACCTCGAAGAAGACGCGGGCCTCCTTCAGGTGCTCCAAATTCTCCGGAGCATTGGCGAGGAAGTGCTTGGCGCTCTCTCCGACCTGACCGATCAGCTTGGCGGCCGTGATCGGCGTGACCCGTGCCCGCTCGCCGTGGGTGATGGACACCAGACCCATGTGGGAAAGCGTCTGCATCGCTTCCCGGATCGCGGGGCGGCCAACCTGGAACATCTCCATGAGCTGCCGTTCCGACGGAAGCTGGTCGCCGGCGGCATATTCTCCGCTGGTGATGCGGGACAGCAGGCGATCCAGCACTTCCTGAGACAGCTTGCGGCGCGGGATCGGGTCGGTGACGGTCATATCAGGCTCTGATCGGCTTCTTCATGGGAACTGGCATGATGATCGCTCCAGTGCCCCCAAAGCTCAAGGCGGAATCCTATATCCGCTTACCCAGGATTATCCCTTCGTGTCTATACTATTCGTCATAGTATAGTTTTTAATGTTTATTTACCGTTCTCGCCTCGAATGGCTGAAACGATGTGATCTTCGTTTTACGTCTAATTTCGGGGAAGAAATGAAAGGCATTGTATTCAATCTGCTTGAGGAGGTGGTTGGCAGACACTACGGCGACAGCGTCTGGGACGATCTGCTCGACGCCGCTGAACTTACCGGCGCCTATACTTCTCTCGGCAACTACCCCGATTCTGACATGTCGAAGCTGGTCGGAGCGGCTTCGTCGGCCCTCTCCCTGCCGCCCGCGGAGGTGCTGCGCTGGTTCGGCCGTCAGGCGATGCCCCTGCTGGCCGGGCGCTATTCCGCCTTCTTCTCCCCGCATGCCTCGACGCGGTCGTTCCTGACCAGCCTCAACAGCATCATCCACCCGGAAGTCCACAAGCTCTACGCCGGCGCCCATTGCCCGCACTTCCATTTCGAGGACGCGCCCGACGGCGCCCTGCTGATCGGCTACAACTCCCCCCGCCGGCTGTGCGACCTCGCCCACGGCTTCATCGAGGGCGCCGCCGGCCACTACCGGGAAAACGTCCGCCTCGACCACCCGCACTGCATGGCTCACGGCGACCGCCACTGCGTCATCCGCATGACCGCCGCGTGATGGAGTACAGCTTCAAGTGGCGCCAGTCATGACCAGGGACGAACCGACGGAGATCGCGAAGCTGAGGCGCCGGCTGGAGCGAGAGCGCATCGCACGCCAGGAAGCAGAAGCCATTGCGGAACACGGCCTGCGCGACCTCTACCAGCGGAAGAAACAGCTCAATCTGCTGGAAAAGGTCGCCACCATCGCCAACAGCTCCCGCTCCGTCCGCGACGTCCTCCAATCGACCCTGACGGAAATTTGCGGTTTCATGGACTGGCCGGTCGGCCACGCCCTGCTGCTCGACCAGAACTCGGTCGAGCCTTCCCTGCGGTCCGCCGCGATCTGGCACGCCGCCGACCCCGACCGAATCGCTGGGTTCCAGCGGGCGACCGAAGACTCGGCATTTCCCGCCGGTATCGGCTTGCCCGGCGAGGTGATGGCCAGCGCGAAGCCGCACTGGTACTTCAACGCTCCCGAGGAAGACAACTTCCCGCGCCGCCGCCCGGCGCTGGCTTGCGGGATCAAGGCCGGCTTCGCCTTTCCCGTGCTGGTCGGCGAGGACGTCGCCGCCGTCCTGGAGTTCTTCGCCTACAGCACGATCGAACAGGACAAGGCGCTGCTCGGCCTGATGTCCCAGATCGGCGTCCAGCTCGGCCGCGTGATCGAGCGCCGCCGGGCGGAGGAGCGCCTGATCCACGACGCCTCCCACGACGCGCTGACGGACCTGCCCAACCGCTCGCTGTTCCTCGACCACCTCGGCTTGGCGATCGCCCGGCGCAAGTTGAACCGAGGCGTCCACTTCGCGGTGCTCTTCATCGACCTCGACCGCTTCAAGGTGGTCAACGACAGCCTCGGCCATCTGGCGGGCGACCGCATGATCGTGGAAGTCGCGGAGCGGCTGACCGCTGCCCTCCACCAGGAGGAGCTTTCCGCGATGTCCGGCACCGACGGACTGCTGGCCCGGATCGGCGGCGACGAGTTCGCGATCCTGCTGACCGACATCGGCGATCCCAGCGACGCCGTCCGCTTCTCGCACCGCGTCCAGGAAAGCCTGTGCCGTCCCTTCACCATAGACGGGCAGGAAATCCACACCAGCGCCAGCATCGGAATCTCGCTCAGCACCACGCCCTATGCCTATGCCGAAGACGTCCTGCGCGACGCCGACCTGGCGATGTACCGGGCGAAGACGCTGGGCAAATCGCGGACGGAGATGTTCCACCGCGAGATGCACCGCTCCGCGATGACCCGGCTTACCCTGGAAGCCGACCTGCGCCGGGCGATGGTCAACGGCGAATTCCTCCTCCACTACCAGCCGATCGTCTCGCTCGAAAGCCTGGAGGTCGTCGGGTTCGAAGCGCTGGTCCGCTGGCGCCGTCCCGACGGCAGCATGGTCTATCCCGGCGACTTCATCGGCATCGTCGAGGATACCGGTCTGATCGTGGCGCTGGGATTTTGGATCCTGCGCGAGGCCTGCATGGCCACCCGGCGCTGGCAGCGGGAATTCCCGCGCGAGATCCCGCTGACCATCAGCGTCAACATCTCCCCCCGCCAGTTCGCCGAACCCGACCTCGTGGCTCAAGTCCGCCGGATCATCGCCGAAACCGGCATCGATCCGCAGACCGTCCGGCTGGAGATCACCGAGAGCGTCACCATCGGCGACGCCGACCGGGAAGTCAGCATGCTGTCCCAGTTGAAGGACCTCGGCATCCGGCTCAGCATCGACGATTTCGGCACCGGCTATTCCTCGCTCAGCTACCTGCACCGCCTGCCGCTGGACGTCCTCAAGATCGACCGCTCCTTCGTCTCCGCGATGGACAAGAGCGCCGAGAGCTTCCAGATCGTCAACACCATCATGAATCTCGCCCGCAACCTCGGCATGCACGTGGTCGCGGAAGGCGCCGAAGTCGCCGGCCAGATCGAGCAGTTGCAGTCGCTCGGCTGCGACTACGGCCAAGGCTACTTCTTCTCCAAGCCGATGGACCCGGCGGATGTCGTGAAACTGCTCGAAGGGCCGACGCACTGGGCAGGAGTCTAGGCTCCTCCCGGATGCCGCAGCTTCCACGCGCGGACCAGCAGGCCGCAGCCGACCAGCAAGGCCAGCAGGGTGATCGGCACGGCGATCAGGCGGGGGAAGAAGGCGGCCAGGATCGCCAGGGTCAGCAGGATGGCGCCGGCTCCCGCCAGCACTCCGGCTTCGGCACGGCCTACTGCGCGGCGGTTGGTCAGGGCGGCGCCTACGGTGTTGCCGATGCCAAGGCCGCCTGCGGCCATCCGGGCGGTGCTCTGCTTCTTCTGGCGCCGGGCGCCGGGGCTGCGCGGGGTGACGGTAACGGACTGGGGGCGGTGCTTGACGTCCAGGACGACTTCGGTCGATTGGTTCAAGTCTTCCAGGTACATGCTCTCCATCGCCTCGGCGAAGGCGCTGTCCTCGATCGCGACGTCCAGTTCCCAGTTGCCGATCCAACTGGCGATGTTGAGGTTGGTCGAGCCGACGCGCGCCCAGTGGCCGTCGGCGACCGCCGTCTTGGCGTGGAGCATCGGGCCGTTCCACTCGAAGATGCGGACGCCGGCTTCCAGCAGGGGGCGGTAGCTGGCGCGCGACAGTGCCTGGGTGATCGGGATGTCGCTGATGCCGGGGACCAGCAGGCGGACGTCGACGCCATCGCGGGCGGCTTCACCCAAGGCCTGGATATAGGCGGTGGTGCCGACGAAATAGGCGTCGGTCAGCCACAGCCGATCCTGAACGCCGGCGGCGATCAGCAGGTCCAGGCGGTAGACGCCCATTTCCGACGGCTGGCCCTCGATCAGCCGGATCGACACGTCGCCGGAAACCGGGCGGGTATGGCGCGGGATGGGAGCTTCCAGACGCTCCAAGGCCGGGCCGGCGGCGTTCCAGCTATGGCGGAAGGCCGCTTCCAGGTCGTTCAGAACAGGGCCTTCGATCATGACGCCGGTGTCCCGCCAGGGCTTCCGCTTGCCCGTCGGGTCGCCCATCCAGGCGTCTCCGATGCACAGGCCGGAAACGAAGCCGATCCTTCCATCCACCATCAGCGTCTTGCGGTGGTTGCGGCTCAGCCAGCCGAGCGGGCTTTCGAAGCCGGGCGGGTTGAAGCAGCGGACCTGGACTCCGGCTTGCGCCAGCGTCCGGAGCATCTGGCGCGAGGTCTTCCGGAAGCAGCCGAGCCAGTCGTAGAGGAAATGGATGCGGACGCCGGCGCGGGCGCGCTCCGCCAGCAAGTCCACGAAGGTCCGGCCAGTCGCGTCGTTGTAGATGATGTAGTTCTCGAACTGGACGGAGCTTTCCGCCGACTGGATCGCTTCCAGCCACGCCGGATAGTTCTCGGCGCCGTTCTTCAGCAAGGTCAGGCTGTTGCCTGGAACCGCCGAGGCGCCCGTCACCCTGGAGAGCGCCTGGCTTGCCAGCATCTGGTCGAGCGACCGCTCCTTGCGGGTCGCGGCGTGGAGGACGTTGGTCCTTGTCAAGGTCGGTGCCGGCTTCATGTCATCTGTCTGTGCGGACGAACGGTTCGGGCATGAACCGTTCGGGCAAATGCCGACGGGAGAAACACCCGGCGGCGGCTCGGGTTGCGCTTCTCATCCCGAAGCTGGAACTCCCGAGCCTCGAAATAGTTAACGACGGCATGAAGGCGCGTCCCGGTCCTCCGAAAGACCCAGGCGGTCGCCTCGTCCCGATCAATCGAATTTATCAGGAGGTTCGTTTTGAACTCCATCTTGAAGCCCGGTCCGAACACAGGGGCCGCGCAAGCGATCCCTATCACCCTGACGATCAACGGCGAAGTTCGGCACCTGACGGTGGAACCCTGGACCAGCCTCCTGGATCTGCTGCGGGACGAACTCGACCTGACGGGCACCAAGAAGGGCTGCGACCACGGGCAATGCGGTGCCTGTACGGTGCTGATCGACGACCGCCGTGTCAACTCCTGCCTGACGCTGGCCGTCATGAAGGACGGCGCCAGCATCACCACCGTCGAAGGTCTGTCACAGGGCGACGCGCTGCACCCGATGCAGGACGCCTTCATCGAGCACGACGCCTTTCAATGCGGCTACTGTACGCCCGGACAGATCTGTTCCGCCGTAGGATTGATGAAGGAGGGCAGGGCGCAGTCGGCGGACGAGATCCGCGAACTGATGAGCGGCAACCTGTGCAGGTGCGGCTGCTACGTCAACATCGTCACGGCGATCGAACAGG
>NZ_JCACHA010000567.1:0-21346 GCF_059503625.1 Skermanella sp. | reverse complement strand
CGCCTCATGCTGCGAAGGCTATGCCGAAGAACAATATGATCCCGGACGGACACTTGGACAACCGGGACATGCCTCACATGGTATGTAGGCTTGATTAGTGCTGCTCGCACAGAGTGTGCAGCGGGATCTACTATGTACCACAAGCCTCATTGTGCGTAACGGGTAAAGACAAAGTCGTTTGCTGCTGGTGCACGAGCATGGCAGGGGGCACAAGTGTTAAGTAAGGCTTCACCGAGGTTCGGCTTGCCATCTTTGAACTGGCCGTACCCCCAACCGCCCGTGCCGGCGTATCTCTGCGAATCCTTGACGCTAATCTGGACGTTCGTGGCGGTGCCGGCGACGAAGGATTGGGCTTGGCCGAAGGCCGCGTTGTTCTCGGCTGACGGCACGTATTGCCATGCCAGCCTTGCGATAATTGCACCGTCGGGAAAGGGGCGCGTGCCGTCCCGGAAAGCTCTCACCGCAACATCGTTTCCAAGGATGGCGCGGATGTCGTTGAGGTCGCCAGCCTCATGCGCCACGCTAACGAGCTGCCAGTCGCGGTATCCGGCGGGAAGCTTCACGCCGAACACCGCCGAGGTGCTGTCATCGACGCTGTCCGCCGCGGTGGAGGCAAAAGCAAAGACGCCGACCGCCACGATGGCCGACCATGCCAAAAAAGATTGCCATCGCATACACTTACCTCCTTTTCCGGTTCCCGGCAAACATCCGCCTTGGCTACTCGAAGGTGGCATTTAACATGGACAGTCCCGGCCCCTCCGCCTTTATGGTCAGCAGGTGCTTGCCATAAGCTTCCCCGTGGAAGAGCGCGCGAAGCATCGGCCGTCCGACCTCAATCTCCGACAGCGCGGCGCCGTCCACCAAGACGCGCAAGCTTGCACCTTGCGTCGCGGCTGCTACCAGATGGAACTTCGCCGTGGAGAAGCGCAGCCGTAGGCCGCCTTCTGCCAAGCGGACCGCCAGCGCCGCCTCCTACCGCTCCCACCAGCTGCCGAGCTGGACGCTTCTGTGTGGGATCTGTGCGGCGAGGCGCTGCAACCCCGCAAGGCTAGGCTTGGCGCTGGCATTACCCCAATGCACGTTTAATATGCATTTCACATGCGATGTGGATCTGCGAAGCGCCGTCCTGGTCCTGCTCGACCTGCTGATCGAGCACCGCAGCGTCACCGCCGCCGCGGTCGCGGCATACATGAGCCAGCCGGCGATGAGCCGTGCCCTCGGGCGGCTACGGGCCCTGCTGCGCGATCCGCTGCTGGTGCGCGGCAGCCAGGGGCCGGTGCCGACGCCGGCCGCGCTCGCCCTGCAGCCCGGGCTGAAGCGCCTGCTGGGCGAGGCCGCGACGCTCGTGGCGCGCCGGCGCTTCGACCCGGCCGCCTGGCGCGGCCAGGTCGGCATCGCCGCGACCGATCATCAGACCGTCTTGCTGCTGCCGCAGCTGATGCGCCGCATCTCCCGCAAGGCGCCGCTGCTCGAGGTGAAGGTGGTCGACCATCCCGCACTGGCGGACTGGGGGCTCGGCCGCTCCCTCGCGCTGGAGCATGTGCTGGTGACGGTGCTCGGCGACGGCCACGGCGCGATGGACGAATTGCTGAAGGGGCACGGGCTGGCCCGGCAGGTCGCGCTGCGGCTGCCTCACTTCTATGCCGCGATGGCGGTGGTTGCGGAGAGCGACCTGGTGGTCACGCTGCCGCGTTCGATCGCGGTTCGCCATACCGCGGCGCTCGGGCTCGTGGCGCTGGAGACGCCGCTGGCGCCTCCGCCCTTCACGACCGCCGTCATCTGGCCGGAGGTGCTGGACGCCGACCCGGGCAATGCGTGGCTGCGCAAAGTGGTTCAAGCTGAGGCCAGCCGGATAGCTGGTGTAACGCCGCGCTAAGGCAACGCCGCCTCCGACTTTCATGTGATCCATGATATTCTCGGATACGCTGAAAGACGCCACTCAGCGACGGTCCACGCCAGACTGTCCCCGTGGGATGATGCGGCGGCAGCGATGAAGTTAAAAGCCAGTTGCCAGCGCACCAAGCCTGTGCAGCGGTAAGGTCGATTAGGCGTAGGGAAGGCTTTTGTTCGCTCCTATTGGCGACACTCGAGCCATTATGGTTGCTGGATAGGGCAAAATATTTGATCCTCAGCCTTGGCAGCGAGTTAAGACGCGAAAGAAGAGTCTCCGAAAAGGAAAAGAAAATTCAGCGCTTCAGACATTGTGGGGTGTGCAAACATCATATCGCGTAGAGTGACGGCGCCAAGCCTGCCAATCATGGCTGTTTGTACCACCGACATCACCTCGCCTGCACGCGGGCCCAGCATGGCAAAGCCAAGAAGTTGGTTGTCCGTTGAAACGAGTGCTTTCATAAAACCCTGGCGCTGTGAAAGTGTTCGTGCCCTTGGCACAGCAGCCATCGGGAAGCGTACGATACGATGGGGAATACCCTTTCGCTTCGCCTCTCCCTCGGATAACCCAATTCGCGCGAACTCCGGATCAATGAATAGGCAAGAAGGTATCAAGCGATCTGCGGTTGTGTACGCACCACCCTCAATGCCAGCCTTGGCCACGCGGTAGTCATCGAGCGAGACGTGGGTAAACATTGGGCTACCTGCGGCCTCGCCCAGCGCCCAGATGGCCTGTGCCGTAGTCTGAAGCCGCTCGTCCACCTGAATGAAGCCTTTTGCGTCAAGCTCGACGCCAGCAAGGTCAAGGCCGATACCATCGGTTCTCGGCTGACGCCCAGCAGCGACGAGAAGATGCGATCCTTCCACCCACGATCCGTCTTCAAGACGAACGGAAACGCGGCTTCCAGACCGACCTTCAACCTGCACAGTTGGCGAAGCAATCAACACTTCCACGCCATCCTCTTCGAGGATGGCCTGAATGCCTTGCCCAACATCGGGATCCTCGCGTGCGACAAGCTGCAAGCTCCTCTCAAGCAGAACGACTTCGCTGCCCAGCCGCCGGAAGGCTTGTGCCATTTCCAATCCAACGTAACCGCCACCAAGGACAATCAAGCGTCGTGGCAACACATCGAGCTTGAGCGCCGAGACATGCGTCAAGGGCGCAGCTTCGGCTAAACCCGGAATCAGTGGGATCGCAGCCTTTGTGCCAAGGTTTAAGTAGATTCGCTCACCCGTGAGATGGCGGGGACCGCGTTCCGTTGCTACCTCCACAACCCGCGGCTCCACGAATTGACCGCGGCCGAGCACGAGCTCAAGACCGCTTGCGTCAAAGGCCTGGCGATTGGCCTGTACCAAGCCGTCGACGATGTCGGCAGTCCGGGCTGCGATGCGGGCCATGTCACGGGCGGCCCCGGACAGGATTGTGCCGAACTCCGCGGCATGAGCCGTGAGCGCCGCAATCTCGGCGCTGCGGATCAGGGATTTGCTTGGAATGCAGGCTACGTTGATGCAGGAGCCCCCGATCATCCCTATTTCGACCATGGCGACTCGCTTGCCTGCTCGAGCCTGATCCATGGCCAGTACCTTGCCACCAATGCCACCTCCGAAGACGAGGATGTCGTAATGCTCCGTTGTCAACATGGGTGTCGTCTCCACTACGTTGCAATGCAGGCACCACTGCCGTCTCCCAGCCGATAGGAGGCCCTGTAGCAACCGCTAGGATCAGATGAAGAATTGGATGCTATCAGCTGTATTCGGTCGCGGTACAGGACTGAGCAGATTTCAATGCAGCGCTGGATAGCCCTGCACATAAATCCAATCGCTTGACTGTGCCTGCACATGGCAGGCCAAGCATTCCGCACGGAATTCCTTGGTAGTGGTCATATTTGGGTTGTCGGCGTCGAACCACGCCCAGCCCCAGCCCTCGCCCCAAAGTGGGTCATCGCGGTACCGACCACGGGCATCCTTCACCATAACGAACCAGCCTCGGAGACGGCCGGCGCGACTAACGCGGCCCGTCGTCATGTCCTCGGTGTCGGTCTCGCGTACCTCCTTGACCAACACCGTTCCGTCGGGGAAGTGGCTCGTGTTGCGGTAAGCGGAGACGACGCCAAGCGAGGCGTACACGGTGTGAAGCTCCTTCGCGCCCTCGCCAGCATCGGCCGCCACCGCGAATGTGCCAAGGAACTGGAAAGCCGTACGATAATCGGCAGGCACTCGTAGCCGCGCCCGAAGGTCGTTGGCCGACCGCTCCTGAGCCATACTCGGCGTCGGTAGCCAGCCAATTACGGCAACCACGCCGGACGCTGCCACGAGCGCCAAGGGGACAGCCGCCGCAACTACCATGACGTGCCGCTTCCGCATGCGATTTACTCCTCGATACAGGTTTTCAAAGCCGGCTATGGAGGCCACACTCGGCCACTCGGAGGCACCCGCAGGTGGCGTGAGCTGGTGAGAAGGCGGATGGACGTTGTGCTTCGCCTGAGAAGATCACGCTTGGGACCAACTCGCTGCACGCATCTAGCGCAGAATGGCGCGCTGGCCGCCCGACGGTCCGGTCCATTCGAGGTGATCACGGCGGTAGCGCGCAGGCGTCGTTCCTGTTTGCTGCTTAAAAATGGTCGAAAAATGTGACTGTGTCTGGAAGCCGACCGCGAGTGCGATCTCGATGATCGGTGTACTCCCATCTGCGAGCATTCCCTTCGCATGCTCAATACGCTGCTCGGTGATGTAATCGTGCGGCCGGCAGCCGGTGGATGCTCGGAACTGCGCTGCGAAGTAGGAGCGCGACAGCCCCGCTGCATGGGCGAGGTCGCCGAGCGAGATCGAGCCGGCTAGGTGCTTCTGGACATACTCCTGAACGCGCCGGAGCCGCCACTTCGACAACGTGGAAACTTCCGGCCTCGGCGCGGTGCGTGCCGCGAGTCGTATGAGGACGGTTCGCGCGACGCTCTCGATGTAGAGCGGATCGCCCGCGTGGACGTCCTCAGTCAAGCTCCAAGCGAGCTGCCCAGCCAGTGGGTCGCGCACCACGACGTCATCCAGTTCCGTCGCGCCGTCTGCCCGGCCGCCTCCCTCGGGTTTCCTTACGCTGTCCCTCATAACGTATAGGTGCATAAAATCGCAGGGCGCGTAAAACTCCGCCGCAATCCGGCGGGAAGGGCTGGTGATGTGCACGCTCCCGGCCGTCATGACGCCGTCGAAGATTTGGCGCCGTCCAGAGGTGAGGCGGATGCGGGTCCGACGCAGAGCAATCCCGACAACGTACCGATCCGGCGGGGCTTCGGCCTCGGCACGAGGCCGTCCGGACGCGTCATCGGTCCAGCGGGAGGCTATCACAGCCGCGCCGTCGTGGACGGCAGGCTCAATGCCCGGGACCTGCCGCCAAGTCTGCTCGCGCGGCACGCCAGGCGGGTCTTGGCCCCTTGAGACGCCCAATGCAAGCATCGGAGCTGCGGGGCGGGGTGCGGCATCAATAGCTTTCAGCAGCATGGAACGGTATTTCCTCCCTGTTTTACAATGCAGCCCTGGTCCACTGAGAGTCGCCGCCGACCCCGCAGGGCGCGGCGTGCGATGGCACCGGGACTGCGATGTCCAATCCATACGTTCCGTCGCTGGTGAACGCCCGTTAGATGTTGTGAAACACGCCGTAGCCGTCTAACCCATTCAGATGCGCGCCTGCGGCGCCGTCCGCTCGTGGGCTAGGCTTGGGTCAGCGTTGTCATCGAGTGCGCCTGCTGCCCCCCAGCCGGCGGGATTGCGACGGTACGTTTCCATGCCAATCCGCAATCCATACTTTCAACCAGAAAGCCGGCCCCACGCGGTAGCGGGAAGCTGTGCTCGCCGTTGGCGCGATCGGCGCGACAACACGTTCTCAGTACGGTGCCGCGATGCCGATATGCTGGCCGCCGATCCCTCCCCTGACGCCCGAGGCGGCCGCCCTGAAAGTCCGGCTCGCGGAAGATGCGTGGAATACGTGCGACCCAGAGCACGTGTCCCTAACCTGTAGCCTCGACAGCGCTTGGCGCGATCGCACCGACCTCCTGCGCGGCCGAGCCGCCATAGCTCGCTTCCTGCGTCGAAAGTGGACCCGCGAGCTAGACTACTGCGTGGCGATGGAACTCTGGACCAGTGGCGCCGATCGCATGGCCGTGCGCGTCGCCAGCGAATGGCGCGACGACAGCGGGAACTGGTACCGCTCCTTCGGAACCGAGGTTTGGGAGGTGGACTGCGAAGGCTTGGTGAGGCAACGGAGGGCCGCTACCAACGACATCCCGATCCGATCCGTGGAGCGGCGGCTTCGCTGGGTAGGGCCCGGGCCACGGCCTGCAGACCACATCGACCTCGGCCCCTGAGCACTACCGTGCACGTGCGGTACGGACCTCGGCATAGCGCGTCGGCGCAGTACGGTGGTTCGGAGCATCGGCGGATGCAGCATGCGGGCCTAGGACGGCTTCGTGGCCGGGCTGTTCCAGATCGCCGCTTGACCTGCTGGTTGTTCTGGTCATTCGCGGCCTGCAACAACCCTTCCAACAGAATCCGCCAGCTGACGTCCGATGCCTTAACACACATGACGGTATCCACGAGCCGAGGCTGAAGGACAGCCGTAAGGCGCTTCTCGTCGGGCGATCCGACAAAGTGGCGCGCGACGGCGCAAGCGCGATTGGTTCAACTCATAGCATCCTGGAGATATTGCTGCGTTGCCTATGCAGGCCCGGAACAGGAAGGCCTCGGGATATGCTGTTGAGTTCTTGCTTTCGCTCACCAGCATCCCGCTTCGAGATCGAAGGACTGCAGGCACCTATGCTGGGAGCGCATCGCCCGTCAACGCCTTGAACGGATCGAGAGGCAGCCATGAGCCCAACCATGATGGGGGAGCCAACGCGCAAGGCCAGCCGGCGCCAAGTGGCGGCCGCCAGCGTTGCCCTCGCCGCGGCGTCCCACCGCTTCAGCCTTGGCGCGTTCAACGTCACCACTTTCAGCGACAGATGCATCATGTTGCCGACCGGGATCATCCTTCCGGAAACCGTGCCGGGAGGGCGGCCCGCCATCCGCGAGTGCCTGGGTGGCGCGCCTGACAACGCCCTCCTTCAGATCAGCATCCCACTGATCCGAAGAGACGGCGACCTGATATTCGCCGACAACGGTCCAGGGGACACAGTGCAGCCGAGCGCCGGCAGGCCTGCTTCCGACCTAAGGGCTGCAGGCATCAGCCCGGCTTTGGTCACCAAGGTCGTTTTCACCGAGGTCTATCCTGGCCATGCGGGTGGCATCGTCCTTTCGCACGGGAAGCTTCGGGTCGGGCGGATCGATCCAACGAGGCGCGGCCCATGAGCGACCCACCCTTCTCGCGCGGGTTCCGGGGGCGGCAGGGTGGGGCGGACGCCGCCGTCGCAGCGCGGGTCCCTCCGGGCCAGCACATCACCACCGACTTTCCAGTGCTGTCGGCCGGGCCCACGCCGCGGCTGCGGCTCGGGGACTGGAGCTTCGCGCTTCAGCATGGCGGCTCTCTCCTCGCGAAATGGTCCTGGGAGGAATTCCAGGCGCTGCCCCGAACGAGGGTCACCGTCGACATCCACTGCGTGACCAAGTGGAGCAAGCTCGACACGCAGTGGGAAGGCGTCACGGTCGACGACCTGCTGAAGGCCGCAGGCCTTGACGCCCCGCCTGCCCCCTTTGCCATGGCGCATGCCGACGGCGCTTACACGACCAACCTGCCACTCGCTGACATGCTCGGCGGCCGGGCGATGGTCGCGCTGCGCCACGGCGGCGCCCCGCTGGCGCCGGAACACGGCGGGCCGGCGCGGCTGCTGGTCCCGCATCTCTACTTCTGGAAAAGCGCGAAGTGGGTGCGGCGGCTGCGGTTCATGGAGCGGGACGCGCCCGGCTTCTGGGAGTCGCTGGGCTACCACATCCACGGCGACCCCTGGCGCGAGCAGCGCTATGAGGGCGACTGAGCCGGACGCGGCGGCCGCTGCGCCCGCGCCCGCCCAGGCGGCCGACCGACGGCTGCCCTGGCGAATGGCCGAGGTCCTGGAGGTCCGGCCCGAGACGGCCCGCGCCCGCACGCTCGTGCTTCGGGTGCCGGGTTGGCCCGGGCACTGGCCCGGCCAGCACATGGACATCCGGCTCACCGCCGGGAACGGCTACCAGGCGCAGCGCAGCTACTCCATCGCCTCGCCCCCCGAAGCGGGGCACCCGGCGCTCACGGTGGCCCGAATCGAGGACGGCGAGGTCTCGCCGTACCTGGCCGGCGAGGTGCGGGCCGGGGACCGGTTCGAGGTCCGCGGACCGGTGGGCGGTCACTTCGTCTGGACCACGGCCGAGGGCGGGCCGCTGTTCCTGGTGTCCGGCGGCTCCGGTGTCATCCCGCTGATGGCAATGCTGCGCCACCGCGCTGCGGCGGGCAGCCGGGTCCCGGCGCGCCTCCTCGCCTCCTGGCGGGGCGCAGGGGACATCATCTACCGCGACGAGCTAGCGCGGCTGGCCGGGGCGGGCGACGGCCTCGCGGTGGCGCACGCGCTGACGCGCGTCCGCCCGGTGGGCTGGACCGGCTACGGCCGCAGGATCAACGCGGCCATGCTTGAGGAGTTCGGCTTCTTGCCAAGCGAGCGGCCGCGCGTCTTCGTTTGCGGCCCCACCGCGTTGGTGGAGGCGGTGGCGGCGGCACTGGTTGCGCTCGGCCACCCGCCGGCAAAGGTCAAAACCGAGCGCTTCGGGCCAGGCGGAGGGTAGCATGGACACGGACGGGGAACGGCGGCTGGACGGCAACGCGGCCGCCGGGCTGCTGCGCGAGGTCTTCGCTATCGAGTTGACGGCCTCGACCGCGGTCTGCGAGGGCTGCGAGCGGGAGGCGACGGTGGCCGAGCTGCTGCTCTATGGCGGTGCACACGGGGTGGTGCTGCGCTGCCCGGGCTGCAACTGGACCATGGTCCGCCTCGTGGCCACACCCGCGGGCCACAGGCTCGACATGCGCGGCGTTGCCCTGCTGCGGATCGCGCGCGCCGCCTGACCGTCCGCGCTGGACGAGGGCCCGCCGCGCCGCTGAGAACCGAAGGCGGACACGAGGAGGATGTCCGGATGCGCTCCGAACGCTTCGACTTTTCAAGCGGCGGGCACCGCCTGGCTGCGCGCCTCGACCTGCCGGAGGGCGCGCCACGCGCGCACGCGCTGTTCGCGCATCGCTTTACCTGCGGCAAACGTGTCGGAGGTGGAGGCGCGAGGTGAGGCCGTGGTGGATCTCGTCCGTCGCCCCTTCGCCATCCGCCGCTCCCTTGTCGAGGAAGCGCAGGCGCGGGAGCAGGGACCGTGCATCGCGACCCTCGGCCGCGCGCTGCTCGTCATGCACGCACCGCCCGACGGCGTGGCGGGCGTCGACAACGCCCTGGCGATCTTCGAGGCGGCGCGGCACCCGAAGAGCTTCGTCACGATCGACGGCGCCGACCACCTGCTCTCGCGCCGAAAGGACGCGACTTACGCCACACGGGTGTTGGCCGCCTGGGCCTCGCACTTCCTACCGGCGCCCGAGGCCCCCGGCCGCACCCGCAGTGGCCGCAGTCGAGCCAGAGGAAGGAATAATGGTGGTGGTGGAAACGGGCGTGGGGCACTTCCAACGAGCGGTGACGGCCGGGCGACACCGGGTGCTGGCCGACGAGCCGACCTCGGTCGGCGGCTTGCGGAGATGATGGTGGCGATCTGCCGGCGCTGCGAACGGTAAGAGCAGTGCTCGTAAGCAGTGAAGCGTGCTCGCCCTGCTGTCACCCTACCCAAAACCACCCAGGCAAGCGACAGATGCAACAAGGCGCCGCGACGACCGACGCAGAGTGGCCCCCGTACCGCACGACAGGCGGTCTCCATTACGCCCGCCCGTACCCGAGGTGAGCAAGCCACTCGACGAACCGCTCAACGGTGAAATCTGGCCAAGCTCGCAAGGCGCTACTCGTCGCGCGGTCCGGCAAAGCGGCGTGCGGCGACAGAAGCGCGACCGATCCAGCTCCTGGCACCCTAGGGATGTTGGCGCGCGCCTGCGCAAGCCCAGGATCGGGGGCTCCGGTGGCACACTGGATCCGAAAGGCAGCCGCTAAAGCCGTTGGAGACGACCATGAACGTCAGTCCAAACATTGTAAGCGAGCCCACAGCGCTGTCGGACAGACTCGCCTACACGAGTGCCGCGGAGCTAGCGCGGCTAATCCGTCACCGCGAGTTGTCGCCTGTCGAGGTCGTGGACGCGTTCATTACGCGTATAGAGGCCCGCAATCCGAGCCTGAACGCACTCGTCTACCTCGGCTTCGATGACGCCCGCCGCGAAGCGCGGACCGCCGAGGATGCGGTGATGCGTGGGGCAGAGCTGGGCCCACTGCACGGCGTGCCGGTGGCGATCAAGGACCTATTCGACTTCAAACCGGGTTGGCCGTCCACGCTCGGCGGCATCCGTGCGCTCAAGGACAACATCGTCGACGCCTACTGCGCCTTCGCAGAGCGCATCGAGCGCCGCGGGGGAGCAATCCTTCTCGGCAAGACCAACAGCTCGCTCATGGGCTTCCGCGGCACCTGCGACAACTACCTGTTCGGGCCGACGCGCAACCCGTTCAACCTCGCCAAGAACTCCGGAGGCTCCTCCGGCGGCAGCGCGGCGGCAGTGGCTGACGGCCTGCTGCCTTTAGCCGAGGGCACCGACGCCGGCGGCTCGATCCGCATCCCCGCCTCATGCTGTGGCGTCTATGGGTACAAGGCCTCGTTCGGGCGGGTACCGTTCCTGGCGCTTCCCAACGCCTTCGGCGCCGCCGACTCGCCCTTCCTGTTTGAGGGGCCGATCACCCGCACAGTCGAGGATGCCGCGCTCGGGCTTACCGTGCTCGCGGGCTACGACCCGCGCGACCCCTTCAGCCTGACCGAGCCGGCGCCCGACTTCACCGCGGCCATCCGCCGCTCGATCCGCGGGCTTCGTATCGCCTACAGCCCGAACTTCGACGTGTTTCCCGTCGACAGTCGCGTGGCGGATGTGGTGGGCCGGGCGGTGCGGGCGTTCGAGGAAGCCGGGGCGCCGGTAGAGGAGATCAAGCTCGGTATCACCCGCCCGCAACGGGAGCTAAGCGACGTCTGGTCCCGGCAGTACATGCTGCTCAACCTACAAGCCCTCGAGAGCTACAAGCGGGCTGGGGTGGATCTGCTTGGAAACCACCGCGATGACCTCCCGCCGGAGTACCTGCGGTGGGTTGAGGAGGGTCAGCGTCAGTCGGCGCTCGGCTTCTATCAAGACCAAGCGATCCGGACCGAGATCTTCAACGCCATCCAAGGCGTGCTGAACACCTACGACCTGCTGGTCACGCCGACGCTCGCCTGCCTGCCGATGAACAACGCCGACGACGGCAACACCGTGGGGCCGAGCGTAATCAACGGCGAGGAGGTGGACCCGTTGATCGGGTGGTGCCTGACCTACTTCGTCAACTTCACGGGCCACCCAGCGGCGTCGATCCCGGCCGGGCTGTCCGATGGCCTCCCGGTCGGGATGCAGCTCATCGGCCGGCGCAGCGCCGATGCCGACGTGCTGGCGGCCAGCGCGGCGTTCGAACGTTTGCGGCCGTGGCAAGGGTCGTACGAGATCTGCGCGCGGAGGAGCGTTTAGGCGCGCAGGCCCCTGCCACGGAGAAGGGCGTGCCGCACGGCGCGTCGCTAGGTCTCCGCGGTACCGGTGAGTGGCGGAGACGCGCGGGCCAAGGTCGATACTCATCGGAACGAAGCAGCCGGCGGTGGTTTCTCCGGCGACCGAGCGGCGGTAGAGGCCAGTCGGAGAATTCGAAGGAGATGATGCGTGATGCCACCAACCGAACGCGCGGTCCTCGCAGGGGGCTGCTTTTGGGGAATGCAAGGCTTTTTCCGCCGCTATCCGGGCGTGGTTTCGACGCGCGTCGGGTACGCGGGCGGCGACGTGCCCAATGCCACCTACCGCAATCACGGGACCCACGCGGAAGCCATCGAGATCATCTTCGACCCCGCCACGATCAGATTTCGGAAGATCCTCGAATTTTTCTTCCAGGTTCACGATCCGACCACCCAGAACCGCCAAGGCAACGACGCCGGGGCGAGCTATCGATCAGCGATCTTCTACACCAGCGACGCGCAGAAGCGGATTGCGGAGGATACCATCGCCGATGTCGATGCTTCAGGGCTATGGCCTGGCAAGGTGGTGACCGAGGTCGGTCCGCTCGGTGAATTTTGGGAGGCCGAGCCCGAGCATCAGAACTACCTTGAACGGTATCCAACTGGCTACAACTGCCATTTCGTCCGGCCCGGCTGGAAGCTCCCGACCCGAGAAAACACCGTCCGAGCGCAAGCGAACGTGACGGGTTAGCGGCGTGGTCCGATGGTTTCTGGCAAGGCCTTCGGTTCAGCAACTCGAGAGCGATGCCTGCTTTGCTGTCCTTCTGGAGCTCGGCAGCGCCACCGGTATGCGATGCAAGGTGCCCCCCTCCCCTGGCCGGGCACGCTCACCTCCAGCGATCATATACCTCCTTTGGAGGCACGCCAATGTCGGGGGTAGAAGCCCCGACTCACGCACGTGGCGAGAGCCGCGCCGCGGGCGTAGTAGGGATAGCCATCCGTCTGACCGTCCTGCTGATCGGCAAGGTCGCGCGCGGTGATGTTCCTCGCGGCTCTGCCCCGTTTGTACCTGACAAGGAGCATGCACATGCCTACCAACATCCTGATCGCTTTCTATTCTCGCAATGGCTCTACAGAGGCGCTGGCCAATGCCATTGCCGAGGGTGCTCGAGCCGAGGGTGCCGAGGTACGCCTCCGCCGAGCCCGCGAGTTCGTCGGCCCCGAGATAATGGGTAAAGCGCCAGATTGGGCCGAGAACGCCGCTCGCATGAACCAAGCCTACGAGGCTCCGACTGAGGCTGACGCCGAGTGGGCCGACGCCATAGTTTTCGGCACGCCGACGCGCTTCGGTGCTGTGACAGCTGAGCTTAAGGCATACATCGACAGCCTCGGCGGGCTCTGGTTTCAAGGCAAACTCGTTGGCAAGGTCGGCTCAGTTTTTACCTCGACCTCCACTACGCATGGCGGCAATGAGTCCACCTTGGTCTCGCTCTACAATCCGATGGCGCACCTCGGCTTCATCATCGTGCCGCTTGGATACGCTGATCCGGTGCTGTTCAGGGCAGGCACGCCATACGGCGCGTCCAGCGTCTCCGGTCAAAACAACACCCCTCCAAGCGCGGACGATCTCGAAGTGGCGCGATTTCAAGGCCGCCGTGTCGCCCAGGTCGCGGGCGCGCTAAAGGTCGGCCGAATCACGGAAACGAGGGACTGAACGGGAAACGAGCGAATGCATGCTGCCAATCGGCACACCAAGGTGCGGCCGACGCGATTCACAGGAGACCCTCCATGTCGACCCGTCCACCCGCGCCGCCACCCACGTCGCCGTCGTGTTCCCGCCCGCTGAGGCGCGGCAGGCACTCGGTACAAGATCCGTCGCGCCCATGCTGACCGACTTCGACGCGCTCATGCAGGCGCATCTGGCGCGTATCTTCGGCGAGCGGGACACGAACCGACGGCTGGACGCACTCAAGGAACTTTACGCCGAGGACGCTACGCTTTTCGAACCGCACGCCGAAGCGACGGGGCACGAGGCGATCTCGGACGCTGTCGGCGCGCTCCAGGCGACCCTGTCGCCGGGATTTGTGTTCGCCGCCGCCGGGCTCGCCGTGGGCCACAGCGGGGTCGTGCTCCTGCGATGGTGCGCGGGTCCACCGGACGGCCCTGCGGCCGTGACCGGGACAGACGTGGCCCACGTGGAGAGCGGGAAGATCAAGACCCTTCACGTCTTCCTCGACTCGGCGCCACACTGAACTGAAGCCACACCTTGCCGGCACGACGGGAAGGAGCACGCCCTCTCAACCGCCAGTGCCCCGACTGGCGCAAGGGGTGGCCTCGGTCTGCTGAAGGCCCACGAGCAGCGTCTTGCCACTGAAGCGACTAACCCCGCTCGAGCCACTGGAGGATTTTTCGAGAATGGTTAGTTCAGCGGCTGTGCTAGCCCGTCCGGATCTGGACGGCGGGGAGGTGCTGGTGTTCCAACCGCCACGTGCAGCGAAGGCAGGCGGAGCGCGCTGTGCGGCTGCGCCTCAAACCACATACCAACAGATGAAGGACGGCGGTGGCATGAAGATCCACTACGGAGTAGTCGAGCACGATGGCGGGTGGACGTACAAGCTCGGCAACGGGTTTTCCGAAGCGTTCCCCAGCCGGGCGACAGCCTTGGCGGCTTCGGCACCGACTTCACGGCAAGGCTGCGCAAGCGGCGGCCGAGGCCGGCCGACACTTGGCACCCGGATGAGATGTATCTGAAGATCAACGGCGAGCTCTTCTATCTTTGGCGCGTGGTGGACCAGCACGGTGTAGTGCTCGATATCGTCGTGTAGGAGCGGCGTAACGCCACAGCGGCCATACGCTTTTTCAGACGCCTCTTGGTGGGCCTGAAGTACAAGCCGCGCGAAATCGTCAGGGATGGGCTCCGCAGCTATGGCGTCGCACAGTGAGAAGTCCTGCCGGATGTGCGGCATCGGACCAGCCGCTACCTGAACAATTGTGCCGAGAACTCCCACAGACCGACGCGACGTGGAGAACGTCAGATGCGGCGCTTCAAGTCACCCCCAGCAAGTTTAGCGGTTCCTCTCGACGCACGCAATGATGTATGGTCACTTCTGTCCGCGACAGCACCTGATGGCCGCCGAACAGTACCGCCGGTCGCGTGCCAAGGCGTTCCAAATCTGGCGGCAGGAAACGCGCGCCCAAATGGCGGCGTGAGATCGCGCAAGCTCCGCCTTGCGGTCAAGCGCGCTCAATCATCAAACAATATGACAATGCTTCAGATGGGTATGGCTTGCGGGCAGATTGCACCCTTCATATTGAAAAATACTGCCGCTAAGGCCCATAACAACTCTTAGCGCCAACCGCTAGGACGCCGCATGGATCGCGTGGGCCCATCTCCGGCTGAAAGCACGATTACCTTCGGCTCCTTTCGGCTGATCGCACGGGAAAGGCTTCTAGAGCGAGACGGCGAGGTTGTCCCACTCGGCGGCCGCGCGCTCGATCTGTTGATTGCTCTGACCGCAAACCCGAACCGGCCAATCGGGAAGAAGGAGCTGATGAAGCAGGTCTGGCCCGACGTCATCGTGGATGAGGGCAGCCTACGCTTCCACATGGCTATGCTGCGCAGAGCGCTCGGAGATGGCGCGGCCGATGCCCGATATATCGAAACCCTTCCCGGACACGGTTATTACTTCAGCGCGTCGGTTGCGCGTGACGACCGATGGTGCCCTGTGGACGACGGGCGCCCTATGCCCACGCAGCGCCCGCCTGCGTACAACCTGCCGTCGCGCCTCTCACGGCTGGTGGGCCGCGACGACGCGCTAGCCGCAGTCATGGCGCAGCTTGCGACCGGGCGCTTCGTCACGATTGTCGGCCCCGGTGGTGTGGGTAAGACAACCCTCGCCAGCGCCGTCGGGTGCGCGCTGCTCGGCGCATTTGCAGGCGCCGTCCACTTCGTGGATCTCGGGCTGGTCGCCGATCCGACCCTCGTTCCCGCCGCAGTCGCCTCGTCCTTCGGCCTTGCCGTGCAGGCGCCCGACCCAGCCGCCAGCATTGCGGCATTCCTACGTGACAGGAGGATGCTGCTGATTCTCGACGGCTGCGAGCGCGTGATCGAGGCGGTCGCGACGCTCGCCGAACGGATCTGCGCCGAGGCGGTGTCCATGCACCTGCTGGCCACAAGCCGTGAGGCGATGGGGGCCGAGGGCGAGCACATCCTCCGCTTAGGGCCGCTCGCCAGCCCACCCGAGGGGGTCGGGTTGACGACAGCCGCGGAGGCGCTGCAGTACCCTGCGGTGCAGCTCTTCGTCGAGCGCGTGGCCGCGGGAGAGACCGATTTCGCACTCAGCGACGCCGATGCGCCCGTCGTCGCCGAGATGTGCCGCAGGCTCGACGGCCTCGCGCTCGCAATCGAGCTCGCCGCTGGGCGCGTCGGGGCCTACGGCGTGGGCGAGACGGCGCGGCTGCTCGATGGGCAGTCGCGCTTGCTCTGGCAAGGCCGGTGCTCGGCGACGTCCCGCCACCAAACCCTCGCGGCAGCGATTGACTGGAGTTACGATCTCCTCGCTCCGCCAGAGCGTGTCGTCTTCCGTCGTCTCTCAATCTTTGCGGGCGTCTTCAGCCTCGAGGCGGCGCTAGCCGCCGCTTCTGAGAGGTTCGACCGCGTGGATGTCATCAACGCAATCGCCGGGCTCGTCTCCAAATCCCTCGTCTCGATGGATCCGTCGGGGCCTACGACGCGCTACCGGCTACTCGACACGACGCGCGCCTACGCTCACGCGAGGCTCGCCGCGAGCGGCGAGCACGCCGAGGTCGCCGCGCGGCACGCTGTCTACCAGCGCGACCGCCTGTCCGAGTTGAACGCGGCAGCATCCGAACTGCCCCGGGCGGAAGTCTTGGCTAGGGATAGGGATCATGTAGATAACGTACGTGCGGCGCTGGCGTGGAGCTTCGGTGAGGGCGGTGACTTCGAGACTGGGACGGCACTGGCCGTCGCTGCGGCCCCGCTTCTCATGCGCTTGTCGCTCATTGGGGAATGCCAGCAGTGGGCCGAGCGGGCCATAGTCGCGCTCGGCGAGGCTTGGCGCGGCACCGACCGCGAGATGGAGCTGCAGGCTTGGCTGGGCCAATGCTTCATGTTCACGAGGGGAAATGACGAGCCTGCCCGCGCCGCCCTCGTGCGCGGCCTTGAGATCGCTGAGGCGACCGGACGCACAGAGCACGAGGTCCATCTCCTCGGCTGGCTGCACATTTTCCACCTCCGGACGGGCGAACACCGCTCCGCGCTGGCCTACGCTGAGCGGAGCGCGGCTGCCGCGGCGCGCATTGGGCACTCTACGGCTATGGCGACTGCGCACTCTTTAGTCGGCGTCTCCACCGACTTCTTAGGCCGCCACGTCGAAGCACGGAAAAGGCTTATGGCGGGCCTTGTCCCCCTACCCGGGCCTCGCGCCGGCACACCGATCCAGTATGCATTTGATTATCAAAATCATGCTCGAATCCACTTCGCTCGCAACCTCTGGATTCGGGGTCACGCGGACCAGGCCGTCGCGGTTGCGTCGCAGACGATCGACGACGCGGCGGAACGCCTGCAACCAATCATGCTCAGTGTAGTCCTGCTCTACGCGACCTCGGTCTTTCTCCGCATAGGAAGCGAAGCAAAGGCGGAGGAGACGCTTGGCGCGTTCGTCGAGCAAGCGGCTCACCACTCCTTCGCCCCGTATCAAGCGACCGGTCTGGGCTTACAGGGCCAACTCGCCTTGATGCGTGGCCGCGCGGAAGAGGGAGTGGACGCCCTGCGCAGATCCCTACGGACGCTGCATCGGAACCACTACCGGATGATGACGACGACTTTCGCTGCTGCCATCGCGGAGGGTCTGGCCTGCTTGGGCTGCTTTGATGACGCACTCGCAACAATCGAGGAGGCCATTGCGGAGAGCGAGCGGAGCGGCGGCCTGCTCATCATGCCGGAGCTGCTCCGAATCAAGGGGGACGTCCTCGTACGCATGCCACGGACCTGCGTGGATAACGCTGAGGTCGTGTTACTTCGCGCGCTGGACCTCGCGGGCCTGCACGGCGCGCTCGCCTGGCAGCTGCGAACCGCGACAAGCTTGGCCCGGCTCTGGTCACAACGGGGAAGAAGCGTGGACGCGGAGGCGCTCCTCGCCTCAGTCCAAAGCCAGTTCACTGAAGGATTTGGCTTCCCAGACTTCCGTATAGCCGAACGATTGCTTGGGGAGCTTCGCCGGCCTACCGGCAGCGTCTCGGAACCCTACGTGTAAGGCCACCATGGCTTTCGCAACGCGCGTCGGACTGAACCGCCTCGGGTTTGTCGGAAGCCCCAGCTGTTGAGAGGATAGTGTCATGACGAGGAAGACGTCGAACCGCTCAGTTCTCGATGAAAACCTCGGGTCAGTTCTCAGTAGAAATTAACACAGACGATCAAAACCGCGGCTTGAGCCTGTCCACTCCAAAGGGCGCACTCAACGTTTTGGGTGGAAGTGAGCGGATTGATCTCCACCACTTTAAGAGTTGGCCGGCGATGCCACCGCTGTGGAGTCTAACTCTTCTAGCAGTACCTTCGCTTTGGTGAAGTCAAGCAGGCCGAACCCCTCAGTAAAAGATGCGTAAAGCGGCGCGAGTAAGTCGTGTGCGTCGCCGCTCAGAACTTCCAACTAACGGAGGCGCCGACGAAGTCCATGTCGCGCCCACCCGCACGTTCGATAGTGTCGCCAGCGAAGAAGTGCACGTACCACGCCCGCACCGCGATCCGGCGTGAGGCCTGCCACGTGACCGCCAGCTGTGCTTGGTGGCCAACGAAGCGGCTCCGGCCGCCGGTTGAACCGGGCAACGGAGCGAAGGGCCCAAGCCGGTAGAAGGCGTCCCCACGGCGGTGCCGCCACAGCACGTCCCAGCCAAGCTCCACCGTCACCGCCTCGGCCGGACGCACCCGGACGCTTGGGAAGAGGTTGATGAGATTGGCGGGCGCGACCAGCCCGGCTTCCGTAAAGTAGGGCGCCTTCGGGTAGAGCGGGTCGAATGTCTCCAATGTGTCATCTTGGGGATTCCGGTCGCCGCTGGCGATGTCAGCCTTGAGGCCGATGCGCGGGCTCCAGGGCAAGCGGGAAAACGTAAGTCCAGTGTCGGAGGCCGCCGTCCAGGCGCGGATGCTGGCCCGGCCGAAGGAGCCGAACTGGTAGGCGCCTTCGAAGTCCCAATTCCAGCCGCCGGCGCCGCGGCCGAACAGGCGGGCACCCACCGTGTGCCGTTGGTCGAAAGCGGTGCCCTGCTGGAATGCCGCCCGCTCGCGCTCGCGGCCGAAGTAGTAGAGGTCGGCCAGCAGCCCCTCGACGCCTGGCACCGCCGCGGTACCGTAAGCTCCCCAGAACGCTTCGGCGCGGTTCGAGGAGTCCACCGCACCTTGGCGGTTGGCCACCGGGCGCACCGCGAAGGCGTCGAAGCGTAGGCCGGGGCCGGGGGAGAGGGACGCGCGCGCCCCGTCGAAGGCGCGGCGCATGTTGGGGCTCTCGCGTTGCGACACCAGGCGTTCCGAACCGAAAGACATCTCCTGCCGGCCACCGCGCAGCGTCGCGCGGCCCGCTCCCGTGGCGAAGGACAGGTCGGCGAACGCCTGGGCAAGGTCGGTGCGGTTCTCCTGCACCGCCCCGAGGTTCTCGTGCGCGCCGAAGGCGCGGGTGTCGGAGAGCTGGGTGAACACGCGCAGATTCGGGCCGAGGTGCAGGTCGGTGTGGAGCAGGAAGCGTTGCAGCAGGTAGCCGTCGCGCCGCGGACCGCTGCTCACTCCGAAGCTGTCGTTGCGCTGGAGCTCGTAGCGCTCGCGTAGCTCGCCGCCTAGGGACAGGTAGGCGTCCGTGCCGGCGCCGAGCCGGACGTACTTGCGGGCATCCAGTGGGTCTGCGCGCCGGGCTGGGTCGGCGAGGACGCGCCAGTCCTCATCGTAGCGGAGGGGCCGGAACGCGGGCACCGCCGCCGGCTGCTGCGCGGCCGCGGGCGCCGCGGCGCATGGCAGGAGGGCAATCGTGATCATAAGCGCTCCCGACAGCGTCCATGGAGCCGCCCGGCTGGCGCTCAAACTTCGCCTCCTGCATGGGCGGGCACTCCGAGTACCGCAGCGTGCGGCCGGGACAGTAGTGGCGGTCCAGCTGGCCTCGGCGCGGAGGATGCGTCTCTGAACACCGTAGGACATGGCGCACTGGAAATCCTCAAGGCCAGCGCGGCGTTTCGGGGCATTCGCACCCCGGCCTCGGCCATAGCGGGTATCCGCTTCGTCTCCTGTATGGCTCGGGTTCCAATCTGCTCGCCGGTCACTTGATCGATGATGAGACGTTGGGCGCCGATCGCCCGGCGGCACGCCGGACGCGGCCCCGACGCGGGTAGGGCGGGCGGATGCGGCATCGGCATCTCCTGCGGGGTTGCTAGGCGAGGCGGCCGCTCCGGTTGCGGGCGAGACGGCTCGGGTATCCGCTCAATAGTGCCGGTGTTCGCCGAGGGGCGCGGGGGTGCCTTCGTCGTCTGGGCGGGCGGCGAGCATGTGGCGGACCCGGCGCGGCGCCTCGCTACGGTGGAACGCAAGGACTGCGGTTTGCCACTCGGCGTCGGCCCTGGTCACTCGGCGGTGCTGGCGCAGGTGGTCGAGCCAGGAGACGGCAAAGAAGACCTCCTCGAACCGGCTCGGGTCCTCCGCGTCCTCCAGCGCACGCCAGCCAAAGGCGCCGTCGCGCCGGCGAGCGCGCGACAGGCGGTGGAGGGCTTCAAGGAACGCGCGTCGGTCGGCGGGCTCGACCTCGTACTCGATGGACACCATCACCGGGCCGCGCTCGCCTGGGACGGGCCAGGCGGCCGCGGGCTCCGGCCAGTGCAGGGACGGGGTCAGGTCGGCCTCGCCCGCGGGCAAGGGTGCGAGCGCGGCGGCGACTAAGCCCGCGGCTAGCCCGCCCGCCGCAGCGGCGAGCAGCGCGGCCTCGACGGAGACGGCCTGCGCGACCGCGCCCCACAGGGCGGAGCCGGCGGTCATGGCGCCGAAGAAGACCATGAGGTATACTGCCAGCCCCCTTGCCCGCACCCAACTCGGCAGCACCGACTGGGCGGCAACGTTAAGGTTAGTCAACACCGCGATCCAGGCCACGCCGGCGGCGAACAGCAGCCCGGGCGCGAGCCAGCGCGCGCCGGACAAGGCGAGCGCGGCCGTCGCCACGGCCGTCAGCGCGGTGCCCGCGAGCACGATTGTGCCGCCGGAGAATCTGAGCCGGGGGAGGAGCAGCGCCCCGACCACGGCGCCCGCGCCGATGGAGGCCATCAGCACGCCGTAGAACGTCGGGTCGGCCCCGAGCTTGCCGCGCGCAACTAGGGGCAGCAGCACCCAGTAGGCGGAGGCGAATAGGAAAAAGGCCGCGGCCCGGGCCAGCACGCGGCGCAGTTCTACGGAGCCTGTGGCGTAGCGCAGCCCCGTGCGTACGGCGGCGCCGAAGGCCTCGGGCGGCAGGTCGGCCGGGGCAGGCGCGCGACGCCACCACAGGAACGCGGCGATGACCAGGAGGTAGGAGGCGGCGTCCAGGAGGTAGGCGGCCGCGGCCCCGGCCGCGGCCACGATGGCGCCTCCAAGCGCAGGGCCGATAGCGCGGGCGATGTTGATGCCGAGGGAGTTGAGTGCCACCGCGACGCGCAGCTCGGCCTTGCCGACCAGTTCGGGCACCACGGATTGGAAGGCTGGGCCGGACAGGGCGGCGCCGATCCCGCCAAGGAGCGTCAGGCCGAGCAGCAATCCCGGCGACATCGTGCCGAACCCCGCCGCTAGAGCATTTCAGGTTTAGTCGAACGCGTAGCCTGAGTTGGCAAGGTAGTT